>JBFKPQ010000001.1:0-163721 GCA_041628225.1 Acidimicrobiia bacterium
CTGGGTCTTCGTGGTCTGGGTCTTCGTGGTCTGGGTCTTCGTGGTCTGGGTCTTCGTGGTCTGGGTCTTCGTGGTCTGGGTCTTCGTGGTCTGGGTCTTCGTGGTCTGGGTCTTCGTGGTCTGGGTCTTCGTGGTCGACGTCTCAGTGGGGCGACGCGGAGTAGCCACCTGCCAGGCGGTTACCCTCTGGGGTCATGCGTTTGGGTATCGATCTCGATGGCGTCGTCGCCGACTTCAACGCCGGATGGATCGGCTTCTACAACGAGGAGTTCGGCACCGACGTTCCGTTCGATGCCGTCGACAGCTGGGACGCCATCCCCGGGCTGACCCACTTCCCTTCGATGGGCGCGTTCTGGCGTTGGGCCGAGAACCTCAATGGCGCAACCCTGTTCCGGCATCTGGACACCTATCCCGGTGCGGTCGACGCGCTGTGGCGTCTCGCCAAACGTGGCCATGACATCGTCATTCTCACCACGAAGCCGTATTGGGCCGTGCACGACACATACGCCTGGATTTCGGAGCAGATGCTCCCGACGACCGAGGTCCACATCCTCGACGACAAATGGACCGTCGACTGCGACGTCTACCTCGACGATGCGCCGCACCAGGTGTATCGGATCCGCCGGCAGCGTCCGGACCGAGCTGTCGTCCGGTTTGTCCGGCCCTGGAACCACCCGGTCCCGGGCACGCATGAGATCCGCGACTGGGACGAGTTCGAAGAACTCGTCGATCGTCTCGACCGGTCAGACCACCTGCACCCAGGCGAGCACCTCGGGGATACGCCGGCGTAGGAGCCGGGCTGACAGAGCCAGCGACGCGAGGTACACCACGAGTCCCCAGATCACCGACCCCACCGCGACCCACGCCGCCGGTACGGCATCGGGGACGAGTTCGGACAGGACGAACGCGCTGGCCGGGGGGACCATCAACAGCCCGATGGTGAAGAACGACACAAGCTGGCTGGCGATGGCCAGGCAGCCGTGCTCGGAAGCCTGCGAGAAGACATCGGTTCCCATGTCGGGGAGGCGGAGCGGCGTGAGCACCGACGCGAGGTTCCCTATCGCGAGCTGACACCCGATCGCGGTGATGAGGATGGCCGGCACGTACGCGAGTCGTTGCCACGCCCCCGTGATGGCGGCGATCGTCAGAGCCAGCGCGGTGGTTTCGACGGTGAGCGCCACCACGGTGGCGAGGTTCTTGCCGAGTAGCAGTTGGCTCGGTTTGGCCGGGAGGGCGAACAGGAACGACGCAGCACGACGTTCCCAGCCGAACTGGTTGAGGGCGACCGGCAGGCCGACGAACAAGACGATGGCGGGCGCCACCATCACCATCCACGGCGACCGCCGGAGGATGTCGATTTGGGTGGTGCCGAGCAACAGAGACGCGCCGATGATGCCGAGGAAGATGACTCCGCCGGTCCACACCATGCGAAGCCGGGGGTCGCGGACGTAGAGGCGGAGCTCCTTGCGGGCGACGACGCCGATCGTGTGCCATCCGGCCAATTCGGTCATCGACCGCATGCGGCTTTCGGCTCGGGTGGACGTCGCCTCGGGTTGGGTGGTGAGCCGGCGGAGGAGCAAATACCAGATCGACGCCAAGCCGGCCAGCAGCCCCGCCGACCAGATGAGGAACACGATGGTCGCCGCCCACCTTCCCGAGGATGCTGCCACGACGGCGGCCTGGGCTGCACCGGGTGGCGTGATCCATGCCCAACCGTCGATCGGGTGAGCCAGGAGGGCAGCCTCGAGGCCCAACGCCCCGACTCGGTCGGCGATCGTCGCCTGGATGACGTAGAGCGTGAGCCCGATGCCGATGACGAACAGCATCGTGAGGTCGCGCCCTCGCTTGCTCTTGACCATCATGCTGAACGCCGTGGTGAAGGTCTGGCCGCCGACCACGACGCTGGCCAGCATCAAGCCGTACGCCACCACCCCGACCGCCCACGCGGCCGGGCCCGTCCAGAGGACGAGGCTGACGGCAAACACCATGGCCGGCACGATGATCGGCGGCGTCAGGAATCCCGCCCCGGTGAGTCCTGCCATGAGACGCTGCCTGCCGATCGGCAGCGTCGCGAACTTCGCCGGGTCGAGTGCCTCATCGATCGGGAAGATCAGTACGGGCAGCGTCGCCCAGAGAACCCAGCCGGCCACCGCCACCCAGTAGCCGAGGTGATCGACCGCGTCAGGCGAGAGAGCCGCGGCGGTGCCCAGGTAGACACGAGCGAGCACCCATCCGATCGCGGCCAGTCCGGCGACGATGAACGGCAATCCGATCTGGCGCTGCCGGTCGGTCTTGACGCCGTTGACGAGCAGGCGCCACTTCAGCCAGACGAGTTGGCCAGCCACTCCAACCCCCTGTCGCCGTCGGAGGCTCCCACCGCGGCCAGAAACGCGTCCTCGACGTTGGTGGCGCCGTAGCGTTCCAGGAGATCGGTGCGGGTCGCCTCCACCTCGAGTCGGCCGCCGACCATGATGCCGATGCGGGTGCAGAGCCGCTCTACGAGCTCCATGACATGTGACGAGAACACGACCGTCGCTCCGCTGTCGGTATAGCGAAGCAGCAGGTTCCGGATGAGGCGGGCGCTGATGGCGTCGACGCCTTCGAACGGCTCGTCGAGGAACAGCACCGGAGGAGCGTGGATGACCGCGGCAGCCAGCGCGACCTTCTTGCGCATCCCGCGGCTGTAATCCCCGATGACGGTGCGTGCGGCTTCTTCCAGGTCGAGGAGTTCCAGCAGTTCGTCGCGACGTTCAGCCGCCTGCCGGCGTTCGAGCCCATGGATGGCGGCGGTGAACTCGAGCAGCTCGGCGCCCGTCACCCGTTCATACAGGTTGAACTCCTCCGGCAGAACGCCGATCCTGCGCTTGGCTTCGGTGGGATTCGACCAGGTGTCAACGTCGCCGATTCCGGCTCGACCCGCGTCCGGTCGGAGCAGGCCCACGATCATCTTGATCGTGGTGGTCTTCCCGGCACCATTGGGACCCAACAGCCCATAGAACTCGCCGGGCATGATCCGTAGATCGATACCGGCGACGGCAGTCTTCTTGCCGAAGCGGCGAACGAGGCCGTCGGCCCAAACAGCGGGATGGTCGGTCATCGGCGCTGAGTCTGGCAGCTTCCCGGATTCATGCGGCGCCTCGCTGTGCCATCCTGGTCATCCGCCAACCCGAGAAGACACCGTGCACGCCGCAACCTTCGCCTTCGAGCCGATCGTCGTCCCCAAACCCTGGGGAGGTCGGCGGCTGGCCGAGTTCGGCAAACACTTCCCGACCGATGGCCCGTACGGCGAGTCGTGGGAGATCGCCGACGTGCCGTCCGAGCACATGACGACCGGTGTCGCCGGCCGCACCCGCGTACTCGACGGCCCGGACGCGGGAGCCACACTTCGGGAGCTGATCGCCCGCTACGGTCCCGACCTGATGGGCTCCGCACGCCCGACGCCTGCCGGAGATTTCCCGCTCCTCGTGAAGCTCCTCGACGCCCACCAGCCCTTGTCGGTCCAGGTCCACCCCACGGCCGACTACGTGGCACGACACCCCGGGGCCGTCCTCAAGACCGAATCCTGGTATGTCGTCGCGGCCGAACCTGGCGCCGTCGTGTTCAAGGGCCTGCGGCCCGGGGTAACTCGCCAGGACCTGGTGGCCTCGGCGGGAACGCCCGAGGTCATCGACTTGCTCGAGAGCGTTCCCGCCCATCCGGGCGACACCCACCACCTCCCCGCCGGGATCGTCCACGCCCTCGGCGCCGGGGTCCTGGTCGCCGAAGTCCAGACACCGTCGGACACGACGTTCCGCCTCTACGACTGGAGACATGAGTACGACCGTCCCGAACGGACTCTGCATCCCGCCGCCGCGGCCGACGCCGCCGTCGTCGAAGCGCGGGGCCATGGGCCGCTCGAAGAGGTCGGGTGGGAAGGGAGGCGCCGACTGGTCGTCACGGACGACTACTCGATCGTCGAGCACCGCCCGCCGTTCGGGTCGCGTGGGCTCCCCGACGACGAGCTTCGGATCGTCATGATGGTGGCTGGGTCGGGCGTCCTCCGGTGGAACGAGGGCGAGCGAGAACTGTCCGCCGGAGACACGGTGCTGGTGCCGGCGATGTCGGCGGGATCGGTGGCGATCGACGCGCCGGGGGCCGTGTTCCTCGAGGTCGGACTCGTCTGACGGCCGGATCGCACCAACCCGCAACTCGCTACCATCGCCAGGTGGACTACCAGGCGCTCTACCGCAAGTATCGACCGCGGATCTTCGATGAGATCGTCGGGCAAGACCACGTCACGACGACGCTGGCCCGTGAGATCGCCGACGGCAAGGTCGCCCACGCCTACCTGTTCGCCGGACCCCGCGGTACCGGCAAGACGACCTCGGCGCGGATCCTCGCCAAGGCTTTGAACTGCCAGAACCGGAAACCTTCCGGTGAACCTTGCGACGCGTGCACGTCGTGTGATGCCATCACGCAAGGCGCGTCGTTCGACGTGACGGAACTGGACGCCGCTTCGCACAACTCTGTCGACGACATTCGGGACATCAAAGTCTCGGTAACGACGGTCGCTTCGGTAGGCGGAGCGAAGCGGGTGTTCATCCTCGACGAAGCTCACATGTTGTCGAAGGCAGCCGGCAATGCGCTCTTGAAGACGCTGGAGGAGCCGCCCGACCACGTGCATTTCGTGCTGGCCACCACCGAGCCCTACAAGCTTCTCGACACCATCAGGAGCCGGTCGCAGCGGTTCGACTTCCACCCCGTGTCGGTCGAGACGCTCGTCGAGCATCTGACCAAGATCGCCGAACTGGAGGGATACGAAGCCGGTCGGGACGGCCTGGTGGCCGTGGCCCGGCACGCCAAAGGGTCGGTACGCGACGCACTCTCCCTCCTCGAACAGGTGGCTGCTCTGGGCGCAGGCACCGTTGACATCTCCGGGGTGAATCGAGCCCTCGGCCTGGCCGACCGCGACGTCTACTTGAGCCTGGCTGGCGCCATCGCCGACCACGATCCGCGCACCGCTCTGCAACTGGTGGCGGGCCTCGCCTCCGATGGCGTCGATCTCCGACGATTCGTATCCGAGAGCATCGCCTTCTTCCGAGGCGTCTTTTTGGCGCACTACGCGCCCGATCTGGGGGAAGTGGCCGACGAACTCGAAGAAACGCTCGCCGACTGGCGCGACGTCGCGGCCACGTTGCCGCCCGCCCAGGTCATTCGCGCCATCGATCTGCTGTCGGACGGGCTGCTTCGCCTGCGGGAGGGTCGAGAAGAGCGGCTGATGACCGAACTCACCCTCTTGAAGCTCACCCGTCCGGAGGTGGCTGCCGATCTTGCCTCGGTGGGAGCTCGCATCGACACGATCGAACAGCGAGTTTCCGCGATCGCCCGTCAGGCCAAGTCCAACCGGTCCACTCCGGCCGCCGAGGACGGTCCCGACACCGACGCGTCACCCTCCGGGGTGACCGGAGTCACGGCTGACTCGTCGACGCCGCCCTCCGAAGCGACGCCCGACACTACGAGCGAGCCCGACACCACGACCGGGCCCGACACCGTTACCGAAGAAACCGGCCAGCCGGCGCCGGACGAACCCAACCTCGAGATCGCCCCCGAGCCGGACAGCGGGCTCGTGGCCGTCCCCGAACCCGGGCACGTGACGGTTGAAGACATCGACCAGGTCTGGCCTGCGCTCGTCGCGACCGTCCGCGAACACCTCGGGTCACGTCGTCAGGCGCTGTTCCGGGAGGCCAAACCGGAGCGGGTCGACGGCTCGACCGTGATTCTGGAGGTGCCCGCGCACCTGACGTTCCACCTCGCTCAGCTCGAGGAAGACCCGGAGATCGCCGAGGTCGTGGCCGAGAGGGCGTCGGAACTCCTCAGATCCGAGGTGTCCGTTCGGTTCGAGCGCGCCGGCGCACCGGTTCTCGAGCTTCCCGTCGAGTCCGCCGCGGCGGTGGACAAGGACGATCTCGTCGAAGCCGACGACGCGGCGGTGGACCCGGTGGCACTCGTCGAGGACATCCTCGACGGAGAAGTGGTCGACGAGACCTAGAGCTCGGACCGTCCGGCGAGCGCTCGTCCCAGCGTCACCGAATCGGCATAGTCCAGGTCTCCGCCGACCGGCAGGCCAGAAGCCAGACGCGTGACTCGGATCCCGCGCGGTTTGAACTCGCGAGCGACATAGGCGGCGGTGGCATCGCCTTCGACGGTCGGATTCGTCGCACAGATCAGCTCGCTGATGCCCTCGAGTTCGATGCGGCGATCCAGCTCGGCGAAGCGCAGCTGACCGGGGCCGATCCCGTCGATGGGGGACAGGGCACCGCCGAGCACGTGATAACGCCCCCGGAACTCCTGAGTCGACTCGAGGACGGGGATGTCCTGGGCGCGTTCGACCACGCACACCAGCGTGGGATCGCGCCGCGCGTCGCGACAGATCACACACTCGTCGGCGGACGTCACGTTGAAGCAGCGCACGCACTGCCGCATCTGGTCCTTCACGTCCACGATCGCCTGCGCGAGGCGCTTGGCGTCCGTCGATTCCAGGTTCAGCAGATGAAAGGCGAGCCGCTGGGCGGACTTGCGGCCGATGCCCGGGAGACGGGACAACTCGTCGATGAGACGCTGGATCGGGCCCTCGAACATCAGCCCAGCAGACCGCCCAGATCCAACCCGCCGGTGACGTCGCCCATCTGCGACTGAGCCGCCGCCGCGACGTTGTTCAGTGCGGCGTTGACGGCCGCCGCGACCAGGTCACCGAGGAACTCGGCGTCATCCGGATCGATGACGGACGGATCGATGTCGACCCGCACCACCTCGCCCGACCCCCGCACGGTGGCCTTCACCACACCGCCACCCGCTGAACCCTCGAACTCCTGCTCGGCGAGCGCCGCCTGAGCAGACGCCAGATCCTGTTGCATCTTCTGCGCCTGCTCCATCAGCTTGCGCATGTCTTGTGGTCGCATACCCATGGGTCGAGATTGTAGGCGGCCCCGCCCCGGGAGCCACGCGACCTCGGGATCGCTCGACAGGAGCCCGAGGTGTTGTCAGGTCAAGTCCTCGATGGTGCGGTCGTATTCGTCGATCATCATCGACCAATCGAAGCGGCGGACGGCCTTCGCCACCGACTGGGCGATCGCGGCCGTCTCGGTGCGATGGCGCAACGCCCACGCCAGCCGATCGACGTAGCCGGCCGGGTCGTCGTACAGACAGACCTCGTGGACCTCTCGAGGGAGAAGTTCCGGGTACGACAGACGCTTGGGAAGGACCGGGAAGGTAGCTGTCGACATGGCCTCGACGACCGCCACGCCGAAGAACTCGTGGAGAGCGGTCGACACGGTGATGCTTGCGTCGGCCACGAGCTGGACATACGTATCCTCGTCGGCAAACCCCATGTGCACGACCCGGTCGCCGAGCCGGCGACGCGCCGCCTCGAACTCGGCGGGTTCCTGGCGGAAGTTCTCGCCGCAGATGGCGACCTCGAAGTCGAGCCCGGCGTCCGCCGCCGCGAAGAGGCCGTCGAACATCGTGACGGGGTCCTTGTCGTATTCCCAACGCTGGTTCCATAGGATCAGGGGATGCTCCCGACGGCGCGCCTGGGGGAATCGATCCAGGTCGACACCCACGGGAAGTACGGCGGACTTCGCGGCAACGTCGTCGATGAGGTGGGTATGGCGCTCGTCGGGGAAGTTCCGCAGAAACCCACCCACGGCGGCGAAGAACTCGTCGGCGTGGTGCCGGCTGTTGAAGCGGATCGCGTCGGCCGCCACCATCGAGCGCCAGTTGATGAAGGCGTAGCTCAGGTCGACACCGCGCGTGCGCGGCGACTCGGGGTAGGTCAACTGGTTTTCGTGCAGGTAGAGCAGCGTCCGTGGATCTCCGATGATCCGTCGCGTCAGTCCGAGGTAGGTTGCCAGGTCGGACATACCCGAGGCGACGATGGCGTCCGGGCGCCCGGCTTCAGCGACGAGCCGTTCCGTCTGTTCGGCCAGCGTCACCGACGAACCGTGCACTCGCCACTTCCAGAAACGTCCCGGCAGCGTGAGCAGATGGATCTCGTGCCGGGATCGAGCGGCCCAGCCCTCCGCCCAGGCCGCGTGCGATCCCGTGTGATAGGGCTCGAGGAGGAAGATTCGCACCCGGTCACACCTCGGGGTGGCGTCCCAGCAGACGAGGAAGCACGGTCATGGCCGTGACCGCCGCCGTGATCATCGACACCCACATGATCAGCGACACGTGGCTATGCGGCTTCAGTGGCGACAGCCAGAGCGCGGTGAGCCCGAGAGCAACCCCGAGGGCGTTGGCGGCGATCGGCCGGCCGACCCGTTCGATGGCCGTATGCGTCGGGTCTCGGTCGCGACGAGCCTCCTGATGTGCGGCCACGAAGTGGATGGTGTAGTCGATGCCCACCCCGATGACGATGCCTGACACGATCGCTGTGATGAGGTTGAGGTGGATGCCACTGGCGGCGATGAATCCCAACAACATGACGACGGTGAGGGCGATCGGGACGAGCGAGGCGAGCGTCGGTCGAAGCCGCCGGTACGAGATCGCCAGCATGAGCGCGACGAGGGCGAAGGCGGCGATGAGGCTACCGACCTGGGCACGGAGCACCAGGCGGGCGACCTCGTCCCAGAGGATGGGCATGCCGGTGAGCTGGGCGATCTCGTCGTTGGTGTCGGCGAACTCGACCCACCCCGCGACGTCGGTCGAGTCGAATTCGTCGGGGAACACCACGAAGCGGAGCCCGTCGTCGGAGACCATGTCGCCGAGCGGTACCGGAACCGCACCCGTCAGAACTCCGGCAACTTGCGGGGAAGGAAGAACTCCAGCGAGGTCGGCAACCGAGAACACCCGCCGGATGCCCGACAGCTGCTCCAGTTCTCTGGACACCTCGGCGAGGCGACCGAGATCCTCAGGACCTCGGTCCGGAGACCAGACGAACTCGCCGACGAGCGGCGTGGCCCCACCGAAGGTCTCTTCGATCCGCTCGAACGCCAGCCGGACCTCGTGGTCGTCCTTGAAGAAGAACAGCTGATCGGAGTTCACCTCGAGGCGAGGAATGAAGGCTGCTCCGAACCCCAAGATGGCGACCGTCAGTCCGATCGCCAGGCCTCGGCTGCGCGCCATCGCCTGCAGGCCCCGGGTGACGCGCGGTCCGACCAAGGCGTGGTGTGCCTGCTTGATGTTCGTGAGGCGAGAAAGGAGAGCCGGCAGG
Organism: Acidimicrobiia bacterium; assembly: GCA_041628225.1. Taxonomy (GTDB): domain Bacteria; phylum Actinomycetota; class Acidimicrobiia; order Spongiisociales; family JAENVV01; genus JBFKPQ01. The sequence goes on from JBFKPQ010000001.1 coordinate 9,191, forward strand.
AAGAAGAACGAGATGATCCCCGCGTAGGTGATGCCGAGAGCCACGAAGCCGCCGAGTTGGCGGATGGGCCCGACATCGGTGAAGAGCAGCGACAGGAAACCTGCGGCGGTGGAGATGGTGGTGAGGATCATCGGTATCCCAACGTGCCGAAGCGCAGACGTGACGCGTTCGACGACGTCGTCGGTGCGTTCGGCCTCGAGTTGGTAATGGGTCACGAAGTGCAGGCCGTCGGCGGAACCCATCACGATGACGAAGATCGGGACGATGACGGTGACGAGGTCGATGTCGACGCCGAGCGCAACGACGGTGCCGAACGTCCAGAGCGAACCGAGCACGGCGGGAACGACCGCCAACCCGGTCAGCCGCCGATCGCCGATGGTGGCATAGAAGGTTCCCAAGAGCAGGACGATCACGACCGGCGGGATGACGAGGAGGAACCAACCGAGGAGGTCGAGCACGGACGCAAAGACGACCGGGTTGCCCGCCAGCGTGACGGTCAAGCCCTCCGGCGGGTCGAGGTCGGCGAGGTCGCGCGCCAGAGCCACACCATCGTCCGAAGGGGTCACGACGAGCAGCGTGGCGTCCCGATCCTCGTTGACGAGCAGATCGACGAGTGGATTGGATGCGAGCAGCTGAGAGACCGCCACATCGGGGAGGCCGGCGATGGCATCGGGTGTGAGCGGCTGTCCCGAAAGCGGATTCTGGTCGGGTACGAGGGACCCCACCCCGGCGACGCCTTCGAACCCGGCGAAACGGTCCCGCAGTTCGGTCAGCAGCACGAGATTGGAGATCTCACCGAAGTCGCCGTCGTCGGCCTCGGCGAGGACCGTGATCGGGTCTCCGGCGTCGTACTTGTCCTGGAGCGCCGCGAACGCTTCGCCCGTCTCGTTTCCCTCCAGAATGAAGGAGGCGACGTCGGCGTTGAGTCGCAGTCCGAACAGGCTGACGATCGACGCCAGCGAGATCAGAGCCGTGATCGCAATGATCTGGCGGGGGTGGGTCGTGATGACTCGAGCGATCCGTTCCATCCACCGACGCTATCAGCGTCGGTGGCCCCCGACCCGACCTCGGGGGGCCGCGTCACCGGCGTCGATCTACGATCGTCCCATGGAAGTTGTGCGGTACGAGACCGGCGGCGGGGTGGTCTTCTCGGGAGGCCGTGTTCTCGTCCTTCGCCGGACCGATCCGCCCGAGCTCCGCCTCCCGAAGGGTCACATCGACCCCGGTGAAGACGCACCGACGGCCGCCGTGCGCGAAGTGCTCGAGGAGAGCGGCTGGAGCTGTCGGATCATCGGCGAACTTCCGCCGACCGCGGTGCGTTTCGAACACGACGGTCGACTCGTCGAGCGAACCGAGTACTACTTCGTCATGACCGCCGTCGAACGGCTCGACGACGGCGAGAGCCAGTTCGTCACGGAATGGATAGACCCATCCGAAGCGGCCGTCGAGCTGACGTTCGAGGCCGAGCGGGCACGCATCGCCCAAGCCATCCGACCGCCGAGCTGATCTCACTCGTCGATCGTCGCTCGGATCTTGTCGAGGCGCTCGAAGTCGTGGCGCGCATTCATGAATCGAATCGATCCCGTTCGAGATCGCATCACTACCGAATGGGTGAGCGCTCCGTGGGCGAAGAAGTCGACGCCGTCCAGGAGTTCGCCGGTCGTGACGCCGGTGGCCGCGAAGAAGATGTTGTCGCCGGAGACGAGGTCGGTGATCGCCAGGACCCGCTGGAGATCATGGCCGTGATCGATGGCGTAGGCGCGTTCGGTGTCGTCGCGCGCCCACAGCCGGCACTGCATGTCACCGCCCATGGCGCGCAAGGCCGCGGCGGCGATGACGGCCTCCGGCGAACCGCCGATGCCAAACAGAATGTCGATGCCGGAGTCCTCGACGGCGGTGGCGATCGCCGCCGACACGTCACCGTCCGAGATCAGCCGGATCCTCGCGCCGGCCGCGCGGACCTCCTCGATGTAGCCCTGGTTGCGTGGTCGATCGAGGATGATGGCCGTGAGGTCGGCGACATCCTCGCCTTTCGCGCGAGCCACCTGGCGCAGATTGTGCCGCACCGGTGCCTCGAGGTCGACCGATCCCGCGGACGCCGGCCCGACGGCGATCTTGTCCATGTAGACGAGACTGCCGGGCGCGTACATGGTCCCCGCCTCCGCCAGCGCGATGACCGCAAGGGCGCCGGGCATGCCGTTGGCGGTCAACCGGGTTCCGTCGATGGGATCGACGGCGACGTCCACCTTCGGACCGGTGCCGTTGCCGACCCGCTCCCCGTTGTAGAGCATGGGGGCTTCGTCCTTCTCGCCCTCGCCGATGATGATCTCTCCGTCCATGTCGATCGTGGCGAGGATGACGCGCATGGCGTCGACGGCTGCCTGGTCGGCAGCCTCCTTGTCGCCGCGGCCCTGCCAGCGGGCCGCCGCCATGGCCGCCGATTCGGTGACACGGGCAAGTTCAAGGCCGAGGTTGCGCTCTGGTACCTGTGCCATCAGGCCGGCACCTCGATGATGAGGGCGTCGCCCTGACCGCCGCCTCCGCAGAGGGTCACGGCACCGATGCCACCACCGCGGTCGCGCAGCACGGTGATGAGCGATACCACCAGGCGCGCTCCGGTTGCGCCGATCGGATGCCCGAGCGCGACGGCGCCGCCGTGCACGTTGACGACGTCGTCGGGCAGGTCGAGCAGGTGCGCCGACCACAGGGCGACGGCCGCGAATGCCTCGTTGATCTCGACGGCGTGGAGGTCAGAAGGCTGTAGCTCGGCGCGCTTCAACGCCACCTGCAGGGCCTCGGCCGGTCGTTCGTGCAAGGTGGCGTCGACACCACCGATCTGGCCGTAGGCCAGGATCCGGGCGAGCACCTCGTGGCCGTCTGCGTCGGCTGCGGTCTCGTCGGCGACGACCACCGCCGCACCACCGTCCGAGATCTGTGAGGCGTTCCCGGCGGTGATCGTTCCCTCGTCCATGAAGGCGGGACGCAACGCGGCCAGCGATTCGGCGGTCGTGCCGGGTCGGATGCCTTCGTCGGTGTCGAGGACCACGGGTTCGCCCTTTCGTTGGGGCACTTGCACCGGAACGATTTCGCCGGCGAACGCCGCCGCGGCGGCGAGGGCTCGTTCGTGGCTTCGTGCCGCCCACTCGTCCTGGGCGGCTCGGCTGATTCCCAGCTGGCGGTTCTTCAGGTCGGACGACTCGCCCATGGTGCAGTGGTCGAAGGCGCAAAAGAGGCCGTCGTGCTGCATCACGTCGATCATCGTGGCGTCACCCAGTCGGGCTCCCCACCGTGCCTTGGGAACGACGTACGGAGCATTCGACATCGACTCCATACCGCCGGCCATCACGAACCGGGCGTCGCCGAGCCGGATGGCACGATCCGCGAGTCCGACCGCGGCCAATCCACTCAGGCAGACCTTGTTGATCGTGAGGGCGGGAGTGGTCATCGGAATGCCGGCGCGGCTGGCAGCCTGGCGTGCCGTGATCTGACCTTCCCCCGCCTGGAGCACCTGACCGAAGATCACCTCGTCGATGCGGTGCGGATCGAGGTCCCCGAGTGCCGCTTCCATGGCGAGTGCTCCGAGTTCGACTGCGCGCAGCCCGGACAGACCGCCACCGAACTTGCCGATGGGTGTCCGGGCCGTTCCGATGATGACGCCGGCCACGTTGGTTCCTCCTGCTCGTCGACCTCATGGTACCTAGCTGCTGGGTCGGTACACTCGGCCCGTGCGCCTCTACAACCTCGATCATGTGGCCATCGCCGTCCATGACCTCGACGTTGCGCTGGCCGAGTACCGACGGCTGTTCGGAGTCGAGCCGATTCATCGAGAAGTCGTGTCCGAGCAGGGAGTAGAAGAGGCGATGCTGCCCGTCGGGGGTTCGTTCGTCCAGCTCCTCTGCCCGACGGGGCCCGACACGCCGGTCGGGAAGTTCCTCGAACGGAATGGTGAAGGACTTCACCATGTGGCCTATGCCGTCGACGACATCGAGGGCGCCCTCGCCCATCTCGAGGCCGAAGGTGCCCGCCTCATCGACGCAGCACCGCGTCGGGGCGGACGCGGAGCGCGCATCGCGTTCGTGCACCCCGCTCAGCTGACCGGTACGCTCATCGAGTTGGTCCAGTTGGAGGAGTCGTGAAGCGTCTGCAGATCAAGGGTGGGGCAGAACCCGCGGTCGTTGCGGCCGTCTCCGCCGCCATTCAGGCACTGCTCGACGCCGAAGCGACCGCTGCCAGCAGGCCGTCGTCCCGTCCCGAGCCCACGAATTGGGCGCTGGCCGCGCGGTTCGGCGAGGTCGACCGGCCCCGGTACGGCCGAACGCCCAGCGTCTACAGCGATCCACTTCGCTGAAGCAGGCCGTTCAGTTCGGGCGATCGCACGAGTCTCGCCGCAATGACGAACACCGCCGTGGTTACGACTGCGGCGGCGAGCAGTGCGATCGCTCCGCGTCCGAGGGACACCTCGCCGATCGGCGTGGCGAGGTTGCCGGCCACCCACCAGCCGGCCGCACCTGCGGGCGCGGCAGCCGCCAACCCTCGGGCGAGACTCGAACCGAGGCCGGCCAGGCCGTCGGTCGACAGGTCGCGGTACCAGACGGCCGCCAGTGTCAGCGTGTAGCCGGCCATCGCCGCAACGCTCGCCATCGGCAGACCCCGCTGTCCGAAGCTGTCGATGAGTACCACATACAACGGAATTGCCAGGGCGGTCCAGACGGTGCCGACGATGACCGGAGTCCACATGCGGCGCAGGGCGTAGAACCCGCGCGCATAGATCTGGTGAGCGCCCCACAGGGGGATGGCGAGCGAGAACAGCGCCAGCGCAGTGGCGGTGCCGATCGTGGCTGCGCTGTCGAAGTTGGCGCGTTGGAACGCCACCCGAACCGCCACCTGCGACGTGGCGAGCACGAGTGCGGTCGCGCCGAGCCCGGCGAACACCGTGTACCGAAGGGCCTCATGCAGCTTGGCTCGGAGCTCGGTCCAGCGCTCGTTCGCGGCGAGCTCGGCGAGGAATGGATAGGCGGCCACGCCGGCCGCTTGGGCGATGACGCCGACGGGCAGCATCGTGAGGCGACGGCCGTAGTTGAGCTCGCTGATGGCGGCCTCGCCGAGGGACTGGCCGAACACGCGGACGAACTGCTCGTCGAGCACGGCGATCGACTGCCCGAGCATGAGGGGGATGGCCAGGAGCAAGTACTCCGACAAGACCGGTGTGCGCCAGGGTGTTCCGGACACCCACCGGAGACCCAGGCGCCGTGCGCCGGCGGCTTGCAGCAGAAAGTTGCCCGCGACCGCGCCGGCCAGGGCGCCCCAGGCAAATCCGGCGGGCCCCGGCGTCCCGGTCCAGTATCCGATGGCACCACCCACGATGATGCCGAGGTTGTAGACGACGGGAGCGAGGCTGGGCACCAGGAAGTGCCGCTGGGCGTACTGGACGGCCATGAGCAGCGAGCCGACCATGAAGAAGAGCTGGGCGGGCAGCACGATCCTCGTCAGGTCGGTCACCTGGGCCAGCTCGGCAGGTCCGAGCGCCGTCGCGGTCGGGCTACCCGGGAGCAGGTCGACGAAACGTACGTAGACGAGATCGACGAGCCGATCCGCCCACACCATCGCAGCCGCCGTCAGCGCCGCCATCACGGACGTGATCGGCTTCGCCACCGCGGTGAAGGCTTTGTTGATCTCGGCGGGTTCGTCGCCGATGCGGGTGAGGATCGGAATGAACGTGATCGACAGGTACCCGCCCGCCATCAGATAGAAGAGGATGTCCGGAATGAAGAACGCCGCGAAGTAGATGTCGGAATCGACGGTGGCGCCGAGCAATGCCGTCATCACCACGTCCCGGGCGAAGCCGAGTAGTCGAGAAAGCAGGATGCCGGCCGAGACGACCAGGGCTGCAACCCCCATCCGAGACTGGCGGAAACGGCTCATCGTGCAGCCTCGAGGTCGTCGAGCACGTGGTCGGGTACCACGAGATCCCCGCGCCCGACACCGATCTCGAGACCTGCCTTGTAGGTGCCGTGGTAGTCGGAGCCCCCAGAAGGCAGGAGGCCGAACCGGTCCGCCATCTCGATGAACTCGCGGCGGCGCTCTGGTGGGTAATCGCCGTAGTGGCATTCGAGACCGATGAGGCCCGCCTCGGCGAGTTCTGTGAAGGCCGCCGCGTACTCGTCGGCCGTGTCCAGACCCATCGTGTGCGGGTGTGCGATGATCGGTACCGCTCGGCCCTGGCGGGCCAGTCGGATCGCTTCGATGGGCTCCAGCCGATCCCGCCCGACGTAGGCCGGCTTGCCCGCCGCAAGGAGTTGATCGAAGGCGCTCGGGATGTCGGCGACGTACCCCTTGGCGACCAGAACCGCCGCGATGTGGGGCCGTCCGATGACCCCGTCGCCGGCTTCCGAACGCACCTCGTCGAGCGTCACCTGGTAGCCCAGGTCGACCAGTCGGCTCACCATCCGCTCGTTGCGTGCCGCCCGGGACGTCTGGAGCCACGCCAGCTTGTCGAGCAGCGCACCCTCCTCGGGTAGGAAGAGCACCACCATGTGCAAGCCGCCGCGGACCCATGCGACGGACAGCTCGACACCTCGGATGAGTTTGATGTCGGTGACGGTCGCAGCTTCGGCGGCCTCGGCAAGGCCTTCGACCGTGTCGTGGTCGGTGAGGGCAACGGCCGTGAGGCCCGCCTGGGATGCCTTCGCCACGAGTTCAGTCGGCGTGTCGGAGCCGTCGGAGATCGACGAGTGCGTGTGGAGGTCGACGGCCATCGGACCGCAGCGTACCGTCAGGGCCCTGGTTCGATCCGGATCGTCTCGATGTAGATCGTCTGACGGGGTCGGCTGGCTTCGGCGCTCAGCCCCGGACCGACCTCGATGCCTTCGATCCGGTCGAGCGTGTCGAATCCGTCCACCACTCGACCGATGACACCGAAGCGGGCGGGCAAGCGGGCGTCGTCGGCGAGCACGATGAAAAACTGCGAGCCGGTCGTGTCGGGCCGGTCGCCCCGCACCATGGCGACGACGCCGTACTCGTAGCGGAATCCTTCCGCAGGCGGCTCGTCGGGTGTCGTGTAGCCGGGGCCGCCTTCGCCGTTGCCTCGGGGGTCGCCTCCGCGCAGCTCGCGACCCTCCAGGAGGCGGTGAAACACCGTGCCGTCATAGAAACCTTGGTCTGCGAGGAATGCGAACGAGTTCACCGCGGCCGGCGCCGACGCCGGGTCCAGTTCGATGGTCACCGAACCGCAGGACGTCTCGATGACCGCTCGCGCCGAACCGGTCAACGCCTGATCGGCCGGCTGTGAGAACTGCATCGGCGCCGCGGGCGGCGGTGGTTCGGCCCCGCAAGCCGTCGGGAACGAGCGGGCGTCGTCGTAGTCCTCGCCCAGGGGTCCGCTCGTGTCGCGTCCGAACCACGAGAACAGCGCCAATCCGCTGAGCACGACCACGAAGATGGTGAAGCTTCGACGCAGTGACGCCTTCAGGCGTGTTCGGCGAGCCGCTTTGGCCCGGGCCGCCTTGGCAGCGGCCTTGTTGTCCTTCTTCGTTCGGCGTTGATCTGACACGGCGTCAGATCATAGAGCGAACCGGCGCCGGGCGATCCGGCGGCCTCCGAAAACGAGAAGGCTGGGTCCCGCCCACCGGTACACTGCCCGCCGTGTCGTTGATCGTTCAGAAATACGGTGGGACGTCCGTCGGTGACCCGGAGCGGATCAAGCGGGTTGCCGGCCGTATCGCCGCCACCCGCCGCTCCGGCAACGACGTCATCGTGGTTGTGTCCGCCATGGGTCAGACAACCGACGAGCTCATCGCGCTGGCCGCCGACATCAATGCCTCCCCGCCCGCTCGGGAGATGGACATGCTGCTCACCGCCGGAGAGCGGATCTCGATGGCGCTGCTGGCGATGGCGTTGGACATCGAAGGCGTCGAAGCGGTTTCGCTGACCGGTTCGCAAGCCGGCATCTTGACCGATGAGTCGCATGGCGCTGCTCGCATCAGGGAGATTCGCGGCGATCGGATTCGCATGAGTCTGGACGAGGGCAAAGTCGTCATCGTCGCCGGGTTCCAAGGTGTCTCTCCCCTCACGAAAGAGGTGACGACCCTCGGGCGAGGCGGCTCCGACGCCACGGCCGTGGCTCTTGCCGCGGCGCATGGCGCGGATGTCTGCGAGATCTACACCGACGTCGACGGCGTGTTCACGGCGGATCCACGTCTCGTCCCGAACGCCCGAAAGCTCGATGAGGTCTCCTTCGAGGAGATGCTCGAACTGGCTGCCTCGGGCGCCGGCGTTCTCATGGGTCGGTCGGTCGAGTTCGGCCGTCGGTTCGGCATTCCGATCCACGTCCGCTCGTCGTTTCACGAACAGCCCGGTACCTGGGTGAAGGAGTCAACCATGGAGCAAGCCATTGTCAGTGGGGTCGCCCACGACACCTCCGAGGCCAAGGTCACGGTGCACTCGGTGCCGGACCGTCCCGGTGTGGCCGCCGCCCTGTTCGAACAGCTGGCCACGGACGGTGTGATCATCGACATGATCGTCCAGAACGTGTCGCATGCCGGCCAGACCGACATCTCATTCACGGTCCCGCGACAGCATGTCGAACGTGCCCGGACGACCGCGGCCGGCGTGGCGGCGGAACTCGGCGCCGGCGGGGTGGACGTCGACACGAGCATCGCCAAGGTGTCGCTGGTCGGTGCGGGCATGAAGTCGGAGTCCGGGATCGCGGCGCGCGTGTTCCGGGCACTCGCAGATCACTCGATCAACATCGAGATGATCTCGACCTCGACGATTCGGATCTCGTGTGTCGTGCAGGAGGCGCAGGTCGGTGAGGCCGTGCGTGCGCTCGTCGAGGAGTTCGCGCTGGGCGAGGTGAGTGAGGAGGTCGGGGTATGACGAAGCAGCGTGTGGCAGTGGTGGGTGCCACGGGAGCCGTCGGCCGGACGATGCTCGAGATCCTGGACCAGCGAGATTTCCCGATCGAAGAGCTCCGATTGCTCGCCTCGGCCCGCTCGGCGGGTCAGGTGGTCGGGACCCGATGGGGGGATGTGACCATCGAAGATCTGGCCACCGCAGATCCGACCGGCATCGAGGTCGCATTGTTCTCGGCCGGAGGAGCTCGCTCCACCGAGTTCGCTCCTGCGTTCGCGGCGGCCGGAGCAGTCGTCGTCGACAACTCGTCGGCGTTTCGCATGGACCCCGACGTTCCGCTGGTCGTCGCCGGCGTGAACGACGGCGCCGCGGCCGCCCACCGCGGCATCATCGCCAACCCGAACTGCACGACGATGACCCTCCTCATGGGCATCGGCCCCCTGCACCGGGCCGCCGGTTTGGTATCGATGGTGGCGTCGTCCTATCAGTCCGTGTCGGGTTCCGGCATGAAGGGCATGGACGAACTGACGCGTCAGGTCGAGGCATTGGGCGGGGATCGCGGCGCCCTGTCGAGCGGCGGCTGGATCGATCCGGGCGGCGACGTCTATTCGCGCCCGATCGGCTGGAACGTCATCCCGTTCGCCGGTGGCGCAGCGGAAGGCGGATACACGGACGAGGAATGGAAGCTCGTGAACGAGACGCGCAAGATCCTCGACGCGCCCGGGGTCGAAGTCGAACCCCTGTGCGTCCGCGTCCCCGTGATGGTGGGACACGGCATCGCGGCCACGGCGTTTTTCGACCGACCCGTGGCAGCCGAGGAAGCCATCGAGATCATCGCCGCGGCTCCCGGAGTGCAGGTGTGGTCGGACACCGTCCCTACCCCCCTCGACTCGGCGGGCATCGATGACGTGCTCGTGGGACGAATCCGCCCGACCGTCGGGCGGCCGGGCGGGATCTCGCTGTGGACGGTGGGCGACAACCTCCGGAAGGGCGCGGCCCTGAACGCCGTCCAGATCGCTGAGCTGCTGGTCTGATCAGGCGGCTTGCGGCTGGCCGGTTTCCGGCTCGTCGGACTGGAAGCGTTCCTTGACGGACTCGTACCAGCTCTTGAGCTTTGCGGCCGTCCGGGCCCGTCGCTCGGCACCGTTGCGCGGGTCGAGGTAGTACGCGGCAGCGGCGGTCGAGGCCAACCCCAGCATGGTCCGGCCCCGGCGGCGCGACGTCAACGCGACCGGCGCGGCGGTGGCGACGGCTTGCAGCACGCCCGTGGCTCGATCCTGGGCCGTGTCCACGAACTCGGAGGCGGTGTCTTTCACGTCGTCGACATCGATCGACGAGGCGACGTCGCTCGCCGCTTCGGCGACGGTCTGCGCCGTGTCGCGCACCCACGCTCCCACGGTTTCAGTCACATCTCCAACGGTGGTCTTCGGCATGGTCAATCCTCCAGTTCTCGGCCGACTTCGGCCGCCTCTTCTTCGAACTCCTCGGCGATGTCCTCGATGAATTCGTCGACTCGTTCTATCTCTTCGTCGCTGACGGCTCCGTCGCCGTCTTCGTCGGCGCACGCCGCGGGAACCATCGAAGTGATCCCGATGAGACATGCCGCCAGGGTCTTGTTCCAGTCCACGGTTCCTCCTTCACGGAGGGTTACCCGCGCGCCGAGCGACTCAAACCCAGTACCGGATGAGGCGTCCGATGCCTCTCAAGAGCATGCCGAGCCCCCGGCGCCAGGGCGGTTCGGGGATCTTGGAGAACGCGATGGCGTCGGCCATGGAGGACGGCTCACTCTGCGGACCGGCGGTGAGCCGGCTCAGCTTGGTGAGTTCGCCGGGATCGCACCAGATGCTCTGACAGATCGAGCAGACGTCGAGGGTCACGACCCCAAGCGGATGGTTCATCTCGAGGACGACCATGCCCGCCGCGCAGAACGGGCAGGACGGCCCACCGGGAACACCACGGTCTGCGGCGGCCCGTACGAGGTCTCTGCGCCCGTCGTAACCGACCAGCAAGCCGAGATCCGCCCGATTCGACGCCACGCCGTGCCCCCGTGGGCATTCCAGGCGGTTGCCGGTGCTGTGCGTCGGCATCAGGATGGCGTCACATCGGGGGCAGCGATACACGCCGCCGATGTTACGGCTGAATCGAAACAGCCTCCGAGTTTCCTCGGAGGCTGTTTCTTTCGGGTCGGGACGGCCGGATTTGAACCGGCGACCTCATCGTCCCGAACGATGCGCGCTACCAACCTGCGCCACGTCCCGTGAGGGCGTCATGCTAGTCCCGCCCGCCGCGGTGTCATTCCTCGAATTCGTGCAGCGTGACCCGGACCCTGCCAATACGGCGGCGATCCATCGTTTCGACCACCAGGTGCACCGAGCCCAGGTCCACGGCGTCGCCCTCATGGGGGATATCGCCGAATGCCGCCAGGAACAAGCCGCCCACGGTGGTGTACGGGCCGTCGGGCAGCACGGCGCCGATCGTCTCGGCGAGTTCGGAGACCGGCATGGAGCCGTCCGCGATCCAGAGCCCCTCTCCGGTTACGGCCGCCGCGGGAACTCCAGGGTCGAACTCGTCGTGGAAATCACCGACCAGCTCCGAGACGAGGTCCTTGGCCGTGATGATGCCTTCGATCCCGCCGTGTTCATCGAGCACGACGGCGATGCCGATGCGGCGTGTGCGGAAATCGTGGAGCACGGCCATGAGTGGGGCGGTCTCGGGCACGAAGTAGGGATCGCGCAAAAGTCGCTCGATACGTTCGGGTGTCAGCTCGGGTGATCGCAGCAGATCCTTGACGTAGAGCACGCCGGCCAACTGGTCGACCTCGCCTTCCGAGGTCAGGACGGGATAGCGGGAATGCCCTGTGGAGGCGACGACCGACCGGACGGCCGCCTCGTCGAGTGGGAGGTGCAGGCTGACGATGTCGACGCGGGGCGTCATCACGTCGCGGACCAGACGGTCGGTGGCCGTGAACAAAGCCTCGATCAGCTCGCGTTCTTCCTGCTCGATCTCTCCGGCCTGCTCGCCCAGGACGGCGAGCGCTTTGACGTCTTCTTCGGTGACCGCCCGCTCGGCGTCGACGTCGGCGCCGACCAGTCGCAGAATGAGTCCGCTGACAGCCCGGAAGATCCGGGCGACCGGGTCGATGACGCGCGAGGCGCGCCACAAGGTCGGCGCCACCGCCAAGCCGTACCGCTCCGGGTAGCGGGAGGCGAGGGTCTTCGGTGTGATCTCGCCGACGACGAGCACGATGGCCGTCAGCCCGAAGGTGGCGACGATCGTTCCCCACTGTTCCCCGAGTAGATCGACCGCGAGGATCGTGGCGAGCGCGGCAGCGAGGATGTTCACGAAGTTGTTGGCGACCAGGATGGTGCCGATCGTTCGCTCCGGATGAGACGCCAGCGCCAGCAACGCGTTGCCCCGCCGACCCTCGAGCCGCGCCAGCCGCTCACGCGGAATGGCGACGACGGCCGTTTCGGACCCGGACAAGAATCCCGAGGCGACCAGGCAGAGAACCAGGGTCACCAGGATGACGAGGCGTTCGGCGGTCATGCCCCGCGTCAGTCGACGGAGGCGGCCAGGACTGCTCTGAGCTGCTGCGCCGTGAACGGCTTCACCACCCAGGCGTCGGCGCCGGCCCGCTTCGCCAGAAACTGGTCGGCGGAGCGGTCGAGGAGCAACACCACAGGCCGATCGGGAATGTCGCCGGCGTACACGGCTTCCTTGAGAGCCCGCGTTACGGCCATGCCACCCATCGAACCCACCTGCATGTCGACGAGGTAGATCGACGCCGTTCGGCGCTGCGCAGCCATGATCGCGTCCCTCGGCTGTTCGACGACCTCGAGATGAGTGGCCGGTTCGATGATCGCGGCGGCGACGTCGTTCCGGACCCACGGTGTGTCGGCGACGAGGAGAATCGTGCTCATGGCGCGGCATGGTAGCCGCAGCAGATCGGCCCATCGTGGTCGGCATCCCGGCGAATTCGGACGTGTGGCTCGCTCCTATCATGGCGGCCCGTGTTACGTAGAACGTTGGTGCTCGCTGCCGTACTGGTGTCGTTGGCCGTTCCCGCTCTCGCCCAGGGGTCCTCGGCTCCCATCGACGTGATCGATGTGACCGGTCCCCTCGATGCCCACGGGATTCGATACGTCACCGACCAGATCCAGGAGGCCCCCGAACGCGGAACTCAGGCGATCGTCCTCCAGATCGACGCTGCCGCGGTCGTCGGCCGGACTGCAAGGGAAGACCTCGATGACCTCCTGATGGTCGTTGCCGACCCGCCGGTCCCGGTGATCGCCTGGGTGGGGGACGCGCCGGCCGTGGCGTTCGGGGGCGCGTTGGAGGTGGCGCTCTCGGCCGGCCACACGGTGGCGGCACCGGGTGTGGAGATCGGCCACCGCCATCCGACGGTCCTCGGTCATGGATCGAATCCCGACGAGACGCGGACCGTTGTCGACGGTCCGATGGATGGACTCGTGGACGACGTCCAGGCCACGATCGGAGGCCTGATCGTGTCGCTCGACGGGATGACGTTACCGACTTCGGCAGGACCGGTGACCCTCGATACGGCCGTGCAGACCACCGATGACGGCGAAGTGCGCATGCGCGTGGTGCCAGAGGTTCGATTCCTCGAGCCGGGACTCTGGACGCGGACGCTCCGCCTGGCCCTCCGCCCCGAAGCGGTGTTCTTCTTCTTGACCATCGGTCTGGCCTTCGCGGCGTTCGAGTTCTACGCCATCGGTCCGGGCGTGGCCGCCGCCACGGCCTCCGTTCCGCTCCTGCTGGCCGGATATGGGCTCAGTCAACTCCCGATCGGCTGGGGTCTCTTCTTGGTGCTGTTTGCGATGTGGCTGATGACGAGTGACTATCAGCGGGGAGGGTTCGGCGTGCTCTCGTACTTGGCGACCGTCCTGCTTGGAATCGGAGGTTTCTTCATCACCGACACGCGACCTGCGCTTCCTCCGAGCGGGTGGGCTGTCGTGCTCACCGCCGTCGGTGTCGGCCTGTTCTATCTGGTGGCCATGCCGACCGTGGCGAGGTCGCGGTTCACGACGCAGACCATCGGACGCGACCATCTCATCGGCCGACGAGGACGTGCTGTGACCGACCTCACCGGACATGGGACGGTGGATGTGGACGGTGCCGTGTGGGAGGCGGTGTCCCACCGGGAGTCGGGCATCGCGGCCGGCGACGAAGTCGTCGTCCATGGGGTCCAAGGCCTGTTTCTCGAGGTGGAACCACCGGAAGAGGGTTGACCAGGTCGCGAAAAACCTCTCGATCGCCTGCCAAAAACTTCCTGGTGGGCTGGAGTGTCTAGTGCTAGCTTCCCTTGCGCAGCAAGGCGGCGATGTGGAGGAGGACCCGCGTGACGACGGCGAACGACTGGCAATCGAGGGGGTTGTGCAGGGGGAATCATTCACATTTGTTTTTTCCACCGAGCACCTTCGAGCGCAAAGACGAACGTCAACGTCGCGAAGCGAGAGCCAAGGCGATCTGCCAGGTGTGCCCGGTGGAGAAAGACTGTGTCGACTACGCCCTCGACATCCGTGAACCGTACGGGATCTGGGGCGGCACGACGGAGTCCGACCGGAGAGCTTTGATCGCCTCCTGAGCAAACGAGTTCGTGTGGTGAGGGCCGGCCCGAAGCGGGTCGGCCTTTTCCTTGGCTCACCGCAACCGGCGGACGTCACCGTCTCTCATCGTGACCCCGGTGGCGTCGAGCCACTCCAGCAGCGGTACGGCGTACTTGCGTGAGATCGCCAGGGCATCCTTGAACTCGGGGACCGAAAACGACGGTGCGAGCGTCCCGAGCCTCTCCCGGAGCGCGGCCACCTGCTCGGGCAGATAGACGAGATCGTCGGCGACCCTCACGAGCCGCCTCTCGCGCAACAAGACGTGCAGCATCTCGCGATCGATGGCGAGCTCACCGAGCTTCGGCACGCTCCAGCCGGCCGACGCCAGCGTCGCCTGGACCTCCTGCCAGATCGCCTCCTGATCGGCGGTCAATCCTGCTTCGAAGTCGGCCCGCGCAACGGTTGCACCGTCGTCGCGCAGTGCGGCCGACGAGGCGAGAAGCTGGTCCAGGGCTGCAACCTCGAGGTCGAGACGGCTGGCGAGGCTCGCCTTCGGCATGCCGGGGCGGAGGGGATTGGCGGCGTGGAATTCGCCGACGGCGCCCTCTGCGCCGGTCAGCAGCCTCGCCACGGTCTGGTCGTTCAGCGCGAGATCTCCCGCGACGAGTGCGGCGGTCGGCACCCCTCCGCCGGTCTGGCGGGACAGCTCCTCGTGGGAGGCGCGGCCGCGGATCTCCAGGAGGAGCGAGGCGGCCTCGTCCGGCGGAGCCGCCAGCAGACGTTCGAGGACCGCGGCGTGGATGGCGACGTGCCCGGGGCGCGAGTCCGAGTCGGGATCGACGATCTGGCCGCCGGCGACGACCGCCTGCCGTCCGGTCTCGCGCACGATGAAGCGGTCGCCCACCGCCGCCGGAAATGGCCGATCGGAACGCAGCACGGCGAGACCGGCATCGGCGATTCGATCTCGGCCCACCGGCCTGAGTTCGATCGGCCACACCCCGGTGCCGAGGTGCAGGTGGTAGGCGCCGCGCCGGTCGAGACCGTCCTCGACGTATCGCGCCACCCGCAGGTGCACGGCCACCGTGGTGGACATGAAGACCGAGCCCGGCGCCGCCAGGAGTGTGCCCCGGCCGACGTCGGCTCGCTCGACGCCCCCGAGGTTGACGGCCGTACGTCGGCCGGGCTTGGCCGAAGGGACATCTCGCTCGTGCGACTGCAGCGTTCGGACGCGCGCGGTCGACGGGCCTGGCCACAGTTCGACGTCCTGTCCCACCTCGAGCGCGCCGCCGAGGAGCGTACCCGTGACCACGGTTCCGGCGCCTGCGATGGTGAAGGCTCGATCCACCCACATGCGAGGACGCCCTGCGTCGGCGCGAGCAGCCTCTGCGGCGCGAGCGACGGCCGACAAGGCGGTCCGTAGCTCGTCCAGTCCCACGCCCGCGATGGCCGACACGCCGATGATGGGGCAGTGTTCCAACCCGGTTCCCTCGAGCTGATCGGCCACTTCGAGTTCGGCGAGTTCGGCGAGCTCGGCATCCACTCGGTCGACCTTGGTGATGGCGACGACGCCGGTTGTCACGCCGAGCAGGTCGAGGACGGCCAGGTGCTCCTCGGACTGCGGCATCCACCCCTCATCGGCTGCGACGACGAACAGTGCAGCGTCGATGGTCTCGGTACCTGCCAGCATGTTCTTGATGAACCGTTCGTGGCCCGGAACATCGACGAACGACACATCGACCCCGTCGAGGACGGCCCACCCGAACCCGAGGTCGATGGTGAGGCCGCGTTCCTTTTCCTCTGCCCAGCGATCCGGATCGCGCCCCGTGAGTGCCTCGATGAGCGTGGACTTGCCGTGGTCGACATGACCGGCCGTGCCGATCACCGGCACGTGGCTGCTCCCGAGCGCAGACATTCGATGACGACCCGATCGTCGGCCGGATCGACGGCCCTGACGTCCACGAAGACCCGTCCCGCCTCGCGTCTCGCCACGATCGGGATCGGGCCGGCGAGGAGATGATCCCACCAGCGGTCAGCCGACCCGTCGATCGCGATGATCGGGGATGGCATCGTGAGGCCAGGGACCGAACCCGCCCCGGGCAGCGAGGCCGAGGGCTCGATGGCGCCAAAGCCGATGGCCTCCTGGATCGAGGTGAGTCGGTCGGTTAGGGATTCGACCGACCGCGCGGCCATGGCCCAGAACGGGATCTCGTCTGCCCTACCGTCGAGGTAGAGCTCCAGCGTGACGCCCAGCGCAGCGAGCGTGGCTCCCGAAACTCGCAGTGCCCGCGCCATCGGGTGGCTCGTCAGTCGCTCGATGAGGGCAGTCCGTCCCAAGATGAGGCCGGCTTGTGGTCCGCCGAGCAGCTTGTCCCCCGACGCCAGCACGAGATCGGCACCGGCCGCCAACTCCTGCCGCAGGCCGGGTTCGGACTCGAGCCAAGCCGGTGGCGGACCGCCCAGCCAGGGGACCTGCTCGTCGATGAGGCCCGAGCCGACGTCGTAGACGAAGGGCACACCCTGTTCGGCGGACAGTTCGATCAACTCGCCCGACGTGGTCTCGGCGTTGAAGCCGACGACCCGGTAGTTGGACGGATGGACCTTCAGCGTCATGGCGGTGGCGGTCGACATCGCCGAGACGTAGTCGGCGAGGCGTGTGCGATTGGTCGTGCCGACCTCGACCATGACAGCCCCCGATGCCGACATCAACTCGGGGAGGCGGTAACTACCGCCGATCTCGATCAGCTCTCCGCGCGACACGGGTACCTCGCGACCGTGGGCGAGTGCGGCGAGCGCCAAGAGGAGTCCGGCGGCGTTGTTGTTCACGACGGCTGCGCTCTCGGCGCCGGTCAGCTCGACCAGCAGCTCCCGGACATGGCTGGTGCGTCCGCCCCGGCGCCCGGTGGCGAGATCGAACTCGACGTTGCCGTAGGTGGTCGACGACTTCGAAGCTGCGGCGGCCGCATCGGGGTGGAGTGGTGCCCTTCCGAGATTGGTGTGGAGGAGCACTCCGGTGGCATTGATGACCCGTGCGGGTCGCCGGAGGGTAAACGCCGCAGCCTGCCGACGGGCGAGTTCCAGTGCGTCGGCCTGTCCGCCCTCGAGCAGTACCGCCCGAGCTTCGTCGACCGCCCGACGGGCGATCCCCACCGCCACCGCGGCCGGCAGGTCGGCCAGGGCTCGAGCCACGGCGTCGACCGAAGGCAGGGATCGTAGGGACATGGTGCCATCGTACCCCCGCCGGTATCCTTGCCTCTCTATGGTCCCCGCGCTCTTCGTCGTGGTTCCCATCGTGGAGCTTGTCGTGCTGGCGGTCGTCTCTGATCACATCGGATGGCCGGTGGCGCTCACCGTGGTCGTGATCACGGGTCTCTTGGGTGCGTGGCTGGTGCAACGCCAGGGCGCGGCGGCGTGGCGGGCGATCGGCGACGCCTTCCAACAGGGAAGGCTCCCGGCTGGAGAGCTGGCCGACGGAGCGCTGGTCGTGGTGGGTGGTGCGTTCCTGCTGACACCCGGCTTCCTCACCGATGTTGTGGGCTTTTCCCTCATGATTCCGCGGGTGCGAGCTTGGATTCGTCGTACGGTTTCCGCCCGGGTGCAGCGCCGGGTGATCCGGTGACGGTGAGGCGGGCCGGCACCGTGTGTGTCGTCCGAGACGGCGACGGGGGCTTGGAGGTGCTGCTGGCCGAACGGACGAAGCGCGCCGCCTTCGTGCCGGGCGCCCACGTCTTTCCCGGCGGTGCCGTCGACGCCCTCGACGAGGCATGGGCGAACCGCTGGGGAGTCGACGGGTCGCTCTTGGCGGCGATCCGGGAGACCCACGAAGAGGTCGGGATGCTCGTCGGCCTGGAAGGTGTGGCCGCCGACGAACTCGACCGGACGTCTCCGGAACGCTTCTACGCAGGATTATCGGCTCGTCGGGCCCGCTTGCGGCCGGGGGCCATGGTGCAGGTGTCGACCTGGGTCACACCCCCGGGACCACCGCGTCGATTCGACACGGTGTTCTACGTCGCCGAGGGCGACGGGGTGCCCGATGTGGATGGCGAGGAGTTGGTGCACGCCGACTGGTTTCGGCCTTCCGATGCGCTGGAGTCGGCGCGCGCCGGTCAGTTGACCGTGATCTCGCCGACGGTCGCCCATCTGGAGTTGCTCGCACGATTCGACACGGTGGAAGCGACTCTGGCCGGAGCGGGATCCGCGCAATACCGGCCGGTCGTCGACCAGGTCGCCGTCGAGGGCTACCGCTGGGATGGTCGGGCGTGACGGAGATCCGCACCTTGCTCGCCCCCAATCCAGGCCTGTTCACGGGTCCGGGTACGAACACATACCTGGTGGTGTCTCGTGGCGAGGCGCTGGTCATCGATCCCGGGCCGCGACTCGACGATCACGAGCGGCGCATCACCGACACCCTCGCCGATCTCGAACCGGTGGGCGTGGTGGTGACCCACACGCACCCCGACCATGCCCCACTCGCCAACCCACTGGCTCGGGCGCTCGACGTGCCCGCCCTCGGGTGGGCGCCAGGTCCGGAATTCGAACCTGACGCACGACTGGCGGAGGGTGACTCCCTCGCCGTAGGCGACGCGCGGGTGCGCGTCATCCATACGCCTGGCCACGCCGACGATCACCTCTGCTTTTTGGCGGGGACCGCACTCTTCACGGGCGACCACATCATGGGCGGTTCGACCGTCATCGTCGACGACATGACTCGCTACCTGGCGTCGCTCGCCCGGCTCCAAACCGTCGAGTTGTCCAGGCTCTACCCCGGCCACGGTCCCGTCATCGACGATCCCGCCACCGTCATCGAGTACTACATCGAACACCGGCTGGAGCGTGAACGGCAGATCGTGGACGCCGTCCGCGCGGGGTCCGGCACCGTCGGCGGGATCGTCTCCGAGGTGTACAGCGACGTCGATCCCGCATATCATCCTCTGGCCGCCATGTCGGTGGCTGCACATCTCCGGAAACTGATGGCCGAAGGAACGGTTGCATTCACGCC
The DNA here is from genome assembly GCA_041628225.1 of Acidimicrobiia bacterium. Lineage (GTDB taxonomy): Bacteria > Actinomycetota > Acidimicrobiia > Spongiisociales > JAENVV01 > JBFKPQ01. The sequence goes on from JBFKPQ010000001.1 coordinate 28,604, forward strand.
CGAGAGTGCCGACGACCTGTGGTCGGCACTCGTCACCCTGATCGCATGAACACGATTCGACTTCTCTCCGCACTGCTCGTCGTCGCCCTGGTGGCGGGGCCTGCCGCGGCCGAGGTGAGCCCCGAGGAGCTGGAGGCGGCGAAGGCCGAACTCCTCGAGGTGCGGGCCGAAGCGCAGGCGCTCACCGATCGTTTCGAGGAGGCGGTCGAGACGAAGGAACATCTCGACGAGCGGGTCGTTTCGATGCAGAACCGGGCCGACGAGCTCACCGGGCGTCTCGAGCACTCCCGCGCCCGCCTCCAGGACCGCGCCGCCCACATGTACATGGATGCCCTCGGATCGAACATGGCGGTGCTCCTGACGTCGTCGACCATCGGCGACGTCGGAACGAGCCTGGAATATCTCGAGGACGTCACCGAGTCCGATCAGCGGCTGGTGGCCGATCTCGATGCCCTCGAGGACGAGTACGCCCGAAGCCTCGAGGAGCTCGAAGAGGCGATCGCGGCCCAAGCCGTGGCGGTGTCCGAGCTCGACGCGGCGGCCGAGGAACTCAACGCCAAGCTCGAAGGGATCCAGGCCGAGTACAACGAGCTGTTCGCGCAATGGCAGAAGGAAGAAGCGGCGCGGATCGCGGCGGCCGAGGCCGAGCGCCGGCGCCGGTTGCAGGAGCAGCAGCAGTCGGGTGGCGGAGGTGGCACCGCGCCACCGACCGTGACCGGTGGACGAACGTGTCCGGTGAACGGATTCACGTCGTTCAGCGACACCTGGGGCGCGCCACGGTCCGGAGGCCGAAGCCATCGCGGCGTCGACATGATGGCGGCGCGAGGTACGCAACTCGTCGCCATCGAGTCAGGCGTGATCTCACGGATGCGCAACGGCGGCCTGGGCGGCATCACCATCTGGCTGCGGGGTAACTCGGGCGACGCCTTCTACTACGCCCACCTCGATGGGTGGGCGCCGGGGCTGTCGCAGGGACAATCGGTGTCGGCAGGTCAGTACATCGGCACGGTCGGCACGACCGGGAATGCCCCGGCGAACGTGCCCCACCTGCACTTCGAGTATCACCCGGGCGGCTCAGGAGCCGTCAACCCCACCCCGCTGGTTCGCGCGCTCTGTGGTTGACACGCGGAAGAGGCCGGCGATCTCGCCGACCTCTTCTGCGGTTCGAAGGTCTTCCGGAGGAGGATGAAGACCGACGATTGAGCTGCCCCCCAGCTGCTCCCTACCTTTGGCACGTTCTCTCCAAGTATCGACCGCGCAGGGTGAGGACTTGGGGGCGGTTCTAAATCGACGAGGAATGACTAGTTAGCCGCCGGTGCCGGCGGGAGCGACTCGAAGATCTTGGCGATCCGTCCCGTGCACGTCTCGTCCTCGGCGGGCGGCACCAGTTCCGTAAGCCGTTTGGCGATCGAGGCGATGGCGAGGGCGGCCGGATTCGCCGGATCGGATCGAACGACCGGTTCGCCTTCGTCACCTCCCGCCACCATCGCCGGATCGAGGGGTATCGACCCGATGAGCGGAACCCCCAAGGTGTCGGCCAGCGATTGGCCGCCCCCGGCGCCGAACAGGGCATACGTCGTGCCGTGGTCGCACTGGAAATCGGCCATGTTCTCGACCACGCCGACCACCGGCATGAAGGAGCGCCGGGCCATGTCGGCGACACGGATCGCCACCTTTTGCGCCGTGGCCTGCGGGGTTGTGACCACCACCATCTCAGCCTGGGGGAGCAAGCGGGTGAGTGCCATCTGGACGTCGCCTGTGCCCGGAGGCAGATCGATCACCATATAGTCGAGTCCACCCCACTCGACCTGATTGAGAAACTGCTCGAGCGCCTTCGACAGCATCAGTCCGCGCCACATCAGGGCGGTTTCCTCGGATTCGACGATCAAGCCGGTCGAAACGACCTTGATGCCCTGCGCCTCGATCGGAATGATGTTGCGGTCGTCGTTTGCCTCGAGGCGCTGCTCGATCCCCAACATCCGCGGGATCGAGAAGCCCCAGATGTCGGCGTCGAGCAGGCCGACCCGGTGGCCAAGGTCGGCGATGGCGAGCGCCAGGTTCGTCGACAGCGAAGACTTGCCCACCCCGCCCTTGCCGGATCCGATGGCGATCACGCGGGTGGTGGGCTCCACCTTCGTCGGGGTGGCGTTCTGGCGGGCGCGGAACCGGACCTTGCCCATGAGGTCGGCCCGCTGATCGCGGGTCATCGCCGTGGTCTCGATGTCGACTTCGTCCACGCCGGGAAGCGCCAGCAACTTGCGGCGCGTGTCCCCCTCGATCTGACCGCGCATCGGGCATTCGGCGATGGTGAGGGCGATGCCCACCGTGACCGTGGTGTCGTCGATGGTGACGTGGGTGACCATGCCGAGTTCCACGATGTCGCCGCCCAGCTCCGGGTCGACGACCCCCTTCAGCGCTTGGTAGACAGCCTCTTCGGTGACCATGGGCAGCATCCTACGGGCGATGGAAACCTAGGAACGTTGTCGGCGGTTGCCGGTATAGTGAAGGCCCTCGCAGGCAGGAGCATTTACGCATGGACCAACTGTTGACGATCAAGCCCCGTTCGAATCGAACGGTGACGCTCACGGAAGCGGCGGTCGCCAAGGTTGCCGATTTGAAGGCCGAAGAGGGCGACGACGCGCTGGCGCTGCGCATGGCCGTTCGCCCCGGAGGTTGTTCGGGGTTTTCGTACGAGATGTTCTTCGATGCCGAACTCGAGGACGGCGACGTCGTCGAGGAGTTCGATCGCGGCGTACGGGTCGTGGTCGATCCGCAGAGTCTCGAGATGGTGCGAGGCTCCACCCTCGACTTCAAGGACGGCCTGATGGGTGCCGGATTCGCCATCGACAACCCGAACGTCTCCCGCAGCTGCGGTTGCGGCAACTCCTTCTCCTGAGCCATGCCGGGTCCGGCCGACACGCCGAGCGCTCCCGGGGCGTTCGGGCCCTACTCGCCGGCGTATGAGGCCAACGGCTTCGTGTTTCTCTCGGGTCAGGTGGGCGTCGATCCGGCCGACGGGTCGCGAGCCGACGACGTCGCCGGACAGACCCGACAGATCATGACGACCATCGGGGCGATGCTCGGGGATGTCGGACTCGACCACTCGGACATCGTCAAGACGACCATCTTCCTGACGGACATGGCCGACTTCGAAACCGTCAACGAGATCTACGGCTCGTACTTCGACTCGGCGCCCCCGGCACGCTCCACCGTGGCCGTCGCGGCCCTTCCGGGCGGGTTCCTCGTCGAGATCGAGGTCACGGCCGCCCACCGCTGACCCCGTCGGTAGCATCGCCGCGTGGACTACCGGATTCTGGGTCCTCTCGAAGTCGCGGGCGACAGCGGGGTGCTTTCCCTGGGTGGCGAACGTCAACGCGCCCTGCTCGGCCTCTTGCTGATCCACGCCAACGAGGTCGTGTCGGTCGACCGGATCATCGACTCACTGTGGCCACAAGCTCCGCCGGAAACGGCCGGGAACGTCATCCAGGTGTACGTGTCGAGACTGCGGAAGCTCCTCGATCCCGACCGGCCCACCGGCGTGGAATCGACCGTGCTCCTGACGAGGCGCCCCGGATACTTGCTCCGCGTCGCCGAACGCGACCTGGACGCCGCTCGGTTCGAACGCGCGGCAGATGAGGGTCGGCGGGCGCTCGAGGACGGCGCCCCGGGCGTCGCGGCGGCTTCGTTGCGTCGCGGCCTGGCGCTCTGGCGAGGCGACGCGCTCGCCGACCTGGCCTACGAGGAATTTGCCGCCAGCGCCGCGACACGGCTGAACGAGGCGCGGATCGTGGCCACCGAACATCTCATCGAGGCTCGTCTGGCTCTGGGAGAACACGACGACGCGGTCGCCGATCTCGAGCGGTTGGTGACCTTGCACCCGTTGCGGGAGCGCTTGTGGATCCATCTGGTGACGGCGCTCTACCGATCCGGGCGCCAGGCCGACGCCTTGCGCGCCTACCGGCGCGCCGCCGATACGCTCGTCGAGCAGCTCGGGCTGGATCCCTCACCGAAGCTGCGGGAGTTGGAGGACCGGATTCTCGTGCAGGATCCGACGCTCGACTACGTGCCGGCAACCCGTTCGACCGCCGCGCAGCCGCTCATCGGACGGGCCGATCACGTAGCGGCGCTCAGGGATGCCGCCGACATGGTCGCGCGGGGCAGGCGTGTGGCCATCGCACTCGTCGGAGCGGAAGGAACCGGTGTGAGCCGGCTGCTCGAAGAAGCGGCTCGACTGGCGGGGCAGGCGGGACTCGAGACCCGACAAGTCGTGGCACACCCCGCCACGGTGACCACGCCGGGCGAGGTGTCCGACCAGGTGATCGAGCCGTCGGGACCATGGGCCTTGATTCTCGGCGGGGCGCAGTGGACCGACCCGACGTCGATGGGAGCGATCCGTCGCTGGCTCACGGACGGAGACCTTCCTCTGCTGCTCGTCGTAGGTCACGAACCGATCTCCGGTAGGGCCGCGCAGCCCCTCCGGTCACTGCTCACCGCAGCCGATTCGGTCGGGCTCGTCGTGCCACTCACCGTCGATCGGGTGACGCGCGCCGACCTCGAACGGGTGGCAGAACCGGACTTGGCATCCTGGCTGTACCAGAGGACCGCCGGCGAGCCATACGCACTCGGCCGCCTCCTCGACCATCTGCGCGACCGAGGCGTCGTGTCGTGGGAATCGGGAATGCTGGAGACCACGGGGACCCTGCCGACGGAGATCATGGCGAGCCCGATCGAGAAGGTAGCGAACCTCGGCAAGGCGGCCCGCCATGTGGTCGAGTCGGTGGCGGTCGCCGGACATCCGGTCCCGTTCGACGTGATCTGCGAGCTCGTCGGCATGGACACGCACGACACCCTCGAGATGATCGATGGGCTCGTCGCCGATGCCCTGCTCGAGGAGAGCGCGGCCGGCGTGTCGGCCGGACCCGGCATCCAGTCGGGCCGGCTGACCTCGACGTTCGGGGCGACCCGCACGCAGACGGTGGCCCTTTCGCTCGCCGAGGCGTGGATGGCTTGTGGGCACCGCGATGGCGACCGTGCCGCGGTCGGCCGTCTGGCGGCACTGGCCAACGACGACGTCACGGCCGCACGGCTGTTGGGTGACGCCGGGCTCGAAGCTGCCGGCCAGCAGCACCTCGGCGAGGCGCAGCCGCTTCTCGAGGGCGCCATCGATGCCCTCCGACGCCTCGGCGAGGTGGGCGGCCCGAGGTGGGGAGAACTCCACCTGGCACTCGCGGAGTGCCATCGCCTGGCCGGCTGGCCAACCGATGCCGCGGCTGCCCTGGACGAGGCCATCGACCACACGACCGGGGAGGCTCGGATCGACGCGCGCGGGTGGGCGGCGCAGATCGCCTCCGACCAGCAGGACCCGGTTGCGGCCGAGTGGCATGTGGCGGTGGGCGAGTGGGAGGCCGCTCGTATCGATGCACGGGCCAAGCTCGGTTCGTTGCTGTCGTTGCGCGCCCGAGTGCTGAATCGGTTGGCCTTCGCCGACGAAGCCGACCTCGCGTATGCCAAGGCGCAGGCGATGCTCGATCGGTGGGGTGGTGAACGCCAGCGTTACCTGGCCGGCTACAACCGCGCTTGGATGTCGTTCGACCGTGGCGAGGCGGCCGAGGCCGAGGCCGCCTTCGGCAGGCTCCTGACCAAGATCCCGGATGAAGACGATGCGCGCCGAGCGGATCTGCTGGCGTGGCGTGGTCGGGCTCTCTACCGGACGGGCCGCGTCGACGAGGCAGCCGATGCGGCGGCCGCAGCTCGACGCGCCGGCCTTCGCCAGGGCGATGTTGGCCCCGTGTTCCTGTCACACATGGCCGACGCCGAAGGCGCCTTGCTCTACGGTGCCTACGACGATGCGTTGGTGTCGGCCAATGAGATGTTGGGATTGGTCCTGCAACAGCTGCCCGCGTGGGAGAACGCCGCGCGGCTCCTGGTCGCCCGGGCGCACCTCGGACGGGGCGACATCGACCTCGCACGCCATGAGGCGGCCAATGCCACCGAGCTGTGCCTGCCCGGCCCGGGTGGGCGCAGGTGGTGGTACATGTGCCGGGTGGGGGAGATGGCCGTCGACGTCGCGGCCGGCGCCGACCTCGCACCGGACCACCAACCCATCCTGGAAGCGCTCCTTCGCGCCCGATGGCTGGAGCCGGCGATCGACCTGCTGCTCCTGCGAGCTTCCGCCGGCGATCCCGCAGACGCCGAACGAGCCTTGGATCTGGCGGTGGGCGCGGGACTCGCCTCCCACGCGGCGCGCGCCGCTCGACTCTGCGACGGGCCCCGGAGGGTTCCGGCTGTACGTCTGGCACACCGCGCGTTCGGAACCCTGCCGGTCACGTGGCAGCGCGCCTTCTTGGACGTGGCGGGCGACGTGCTTCAGCCGAACCGGTAACCGACCGACCGTACGGTGGTGATCCAGCCCGCCCGCTCCTCGCCGAGCTTGGAGCGTAGGCGCCGGACGTGCACGTCGACGGTGCGGGCTCCACCGAAGTAGTCGTAGCCCCACACCTTCGAAAGCAACTGTTCCCTGCTCCAGACCCTGCCCTTGTTCTCGACGAAGAACCGGAGCAACTCGTACTCCATGTAGGTGAGGTCGATCGGTTCGCCGTCGATCGTCGCCTGGTAGGTGGCGGTGTTGAGCAGGAGGTCATGGTGCACGAACTGATCGTCCGCTTGCGTCGTCCTCAGGAGTCTCCTCACCCGTGTCCGCAGCTCGGTTGCCTCCGCTGGCAACACGGCGAAGTCGGCGACCGTGGTCTCCTCTTCGAGAAACGCCGTCTGATCGGGTGTGACCACCAGGAAGACCGGAACGCCGGTGTCCTCGGCGAGTCTGCGGGCGAGGCGCAGTCGGCGCAGGGGCTCATCCCCCAACTCGATGAGGAGAAGCGACCACTCGGCAGCCGCACCGTCCTTGTCGAGGTCCGCGTCGCCGAGTGGCTGCGGGTCGAGCCCACTGAGCGCGAGCACCTGTCCGAGCTGTTCGGAAGGAGCGCCGGGGTAGATGACGAACTGCATGGTCACAGGATCGGGAGGTACTGCTCGAGCTCGTACCGTGAGACGTGGTGCTGGTACGTGTCCCATTCCTTGCGCTTGTTGCGCAGGAACCAGTCGAAGACGTGGTCGCCCAGCGCGGCGGCCATGAGGTCGGAGCGTTCGAGTTCGTCGAGTGCGTGCGAGAGGGTTTCGGGGAGCCGTCGGATCCCTTTGGCGCGGCGGTCGGACGGACTCATCTCGAACACATTGGCCGACACCGCCCCGGGGAGATCCATGCCTTCGCGGATTCCGTCCATGCCGGCGGCCAGCAGCACCGAGAACGCCAGGTAGGGGTTGGTTGCGGCATCGGGCGATCGGTATTCGATCCGCGTGCTCGAGGGCTTCCCCTTCTTGACCGTGGGAACCCTGACGAGGGCCGACTGGTTGTTCTTCGCCCAGAAGGCGTAGATCGGCGCCTCGAAGCCGGCGACGAGGCGCTTGTAGGAGTTGACCCACTGGTTGGTGATGGCGGTCAGCGCCGGTGCGTGGTGCAAGAGCCCGGCGATGAAGGCTTCTCCCACCTTCGAGATCCCGTGCTCCGAACCCTCTTCGTAGAAGGCGTTCTGGTCTCCTTCGAAGAGCGAGAGATGCATGTGGAAGCCCGATCCGTCGTGGGCTTCGAGCGGCTTCGGCATGAACGTCGCGTAGATACCCGCCGCCAGGGCAACCTCCTTGACCGTCAGGCGGTACGTCATGACGTTGTCGGCCATGGTGAGCGCGTCGTCGTAGCGCAGGTCGATCTCGTGCTGGCTCGGTGCTACTTCGTGATGGCTCTGCTCGACCGGTATGCCGAGCTTCTCGAGATGCTCGATCGTGACGCGTCGATACTCCTGGGCCGTGTCGAGGGGCGTGAGGTCGAAGTAGCCGCCCCGGTCAAGCACCTTCGGTTCGGGCCCGGCGTCGGCGAAGTAGAAGAATTCCAGTTCGGGACCGACGTAGAACGAGTACCCGTGTTCGGCTGCCTCTCGGAGGTTCCTGCGCAGCACGTGGCGCGGATCGCCCTCGAATGGTGTCCCGTCCGGGTGGTGGATGTCGCAGAACATGCGGGCGACGCCTTCGGGCTCGCGCCACGGGAGGATCTGAAAGGTCGTCGGGTCGGGCCGGGCCACCATGTCCGCTTCTTGCACACGTGCGTAGCCGTCGATCGAAGACCCGTCGAAGGTCATGCCCTCGGTCAGCGCCGTCTCGAGCTCTGCCGGGCTGATGGCCACGGACTTCAGAAACCCCTGGACATCCGTGAACCACAGTCGGATGAACCGAATGCCCCGCTTGGCGACGGTTTGGAGTACGTACTCGGCCTGTTTGTCCATCGTCGAACGGTAGCGCAGGCCGTCGCGGCCCGGCCAACTCGCCGTAGCCCGGATGGGGATCCGGCGCGCGCTCGGACGTGCGTGGTTTCGTCGCTCGGGGCCTGGCGTTTTGGACCTTTGGGCCCAGGGTCGCGTAACACGATGTTCACATTCGAGTAACGGCAGAGAAATGGCCCACTGTGACGCTCTCGGTCGTCCCATCCGGCGGAAGGCAGGTGCCCCCATGAGCTATCGAGCGGAATACATCTGGATCGACGGATCCATTCCCACCCAGAAGCTGCGCTCCAAGACCAAGATCGTCCCCGACGGCGACGAGCCACCCATCTGGGGCTTCGATGGTTCGTCGACCAACCAGGCGCCCGGCGATAGCTCCGACTGCGTACTGCGCCCGGTCTTCGTGTGCGACGACCCCATCCGCGGTGGCGGAGACAAGCTCGTGATGTGCGAGGTGCTCACCGTCGACCTGGAGCCGCATCCCACGAACACCCGGGCTGCGTGCGTGGAGGCGGCCGAGAAGTATGCCTCCTTCGAGGCGTGGTTCGGGATCGAGCAGGAATACACGTTCTTCAAGGACGGTCGAGTCCACGGTTGGCCGACGCAGGGTTTCCCGGCTCCGCAGGGTGGCTACTACTGCGGCGTCGGATCGGACGAGATCTGGGGCCGGGAGGTCGTCGAGGCCCACACGAAGCACTGCATGGAAGCCGGTCTCGAGATCTCCGGCACCAATGCCGAGGTCATGATCGGCCAGTGGGAGTTCCAGATCGGCCCGCTCGGCCCGGTCGAGGCGGCCGACCAGCTGTGGGTGGCGCGCTGGTTGCTGTACCGCACCGGCGAGGACTACGACATCGCCGCCACGCTCGATCCGAAACCGGTCAAGGGAGACTGGAACGGTGCGGGAGCTCACACCAACTTCTCCACGAAGCAGATGCGAGAGTCGTATGACCCGATCATCGCGGCGTGCGAGGCGCTGGGAGAGAAGGCGGATCTCCACATCGAAAACTACGGCGCAGACATCGAGCACCGGCTGACGGGACTGCACGAGACGGCCCCGTGGACGGAGTACAGCTACGGCGTCTCGAACCGTGGTGCCTCGGTGCGGATTCCCTGGCAGGTCGCACGCGACGGCAAGGGTTACATCGAGGATCGCCGCCCCAACGCCAACTGCGACCCGTACACGGTCACGCGGCTCATCACGGAAACGGTGTGCGGCGCGGCCAGCGCCTGACATCATCCTCGTTTCGGCCCGACCCCTCCGGAGACTCCGGAGGGGTCGGTCGCGTCAGGCCTCGATGAGGGCAACCGCTTCGTCGAGTGATCGGGCGTGCGCGTCGGCTCCCAGATCCCGAGCCGTCGCTTCGTCGGTGATGGCGGCGCCGCCGGCGATGATCAGTCCGGCACCAGCCTGGCGGGCGGCATCGATCGCCTCTCGGATCGCCGTCTCGTTCCTTGGTCGTCCGGCCGACATCACCACGGCGGCAACGGGATGGTGGTCCGAGACGGTTCTCGCGAGCGACTCGGCCGGCACGGCGCCACCGAGCGCCACGACGGCGTAGCCGGCACCGCGCAGCAGGTCGGCGAGTGTCATCACCGACAGCGAGTGGTGGTCGTTGGGTGCACCCGTGACGATCACGGTGGTTCGCGTGCGGCCGCGCCGGTTGAAGTGTGGCGAGAGGCGTCCGGCCATCCGGGTGGCGATGAGCGAGGCGCGATGCTCGTCGGCCACGTCGAGTTCGCCGGCCTCCCAACGAGCGCCGATCCGGTTCATGGCCGGACCGATCATCGCCTGATACACGAACGCGGCGTCGTGCCCCGACGCCAGCGCGGATTCGACCGTCGCCCAGGCTGCAGATTCGTCGCCCGAAACGAGGAGGCGTTCGAGGCGCTCGTCCCACGCAATGTCCCCGGTAGCCGGCTCCGGGAGTGCACGGAGGGCGTCGAGGTCGGCTTCTTCGATGACCCACGTCCCTCCCTCCTTGCGTGCCTCGAGTTTGCCGAGGCGCACGTACCGATACGCGGTCATGTAGTGCACACCGAGGCGGTCGGCGGCTTCCTGGAGGGTCATCGTCGAAGACATGGCGCTTGACAACCTACCAGATTTACTGCTAAACATGTTTTAGCACTAAAACTTGGAGGGTCCATGAACTGCACTCACCTCGATGATCGGGAACTGGCGGACGCGCTCGTGGCCGGCTCGCGGCCGGCCCTCGCCGAAGTGCACCGTCGGCACGCCGGCCAAGTCGTCGGTATGGCCCGGCGGATCCTCAAGAGCCACGAGCTGGCCGAGGAGGTCGCCCAGGAAGTGTTCCTCAGGCTGTGGGACCGGCCCGAGGCCTACGACCCCGGCCGCGGTTCGATGCGATCATTTCTCCTGGCGCACGTCCACGGCCGGAGCCTCGATCTGATCCGCGCCGAATCGGCGCGGCGTGCGAGAGAAGAGCGCGAGGCTCGCATGGTGGTCGAACCGACGCCCTCGGTCGACGATGAGGTCTGGGTCCGGGTGCAGTCTGCTGGACTCCGCGCCGTCCTCGCCGCCATCCCGACGCGCGAGCGTGAAGCGATCGAGCTGGCCTATCTCGAAGGGCTCACCTACCGGCAGGTCGCCGAGCAGCTCTCCTTGCCGGAGGGCACCGTCAAGAGCCGGATCCGGGCGGGCCTGCAGCGACTGAAGACCGACCTCGCCGGCGTCGGGCTCGCCGTCGGCTGACCTACTCTGGTCGCATGACGGCCTTCCGACGGCGCCTCGTCTCCGTGCCGACCGTGCTGGTGACGTGGCTCGTAGCCACGCTGACGCTGCCCCTTCTCCTCGTCGTGGCAATTGTCGTGGACGCGGCCCGGGCGCTGATGACGCGGGCGCCGTTCATGGCCGTTCGCCTCCTCTCTTTCGGGTGGGCGTACCTCACCTACGAGGTTGTGGGCCTGGTCGCGCTCTTTTTGGCCTTGCTGCCCGGGTCGACGGTGGAACGCACCTGGGCGATTCAGCGGTGGTGGGCGAACGGGTTGCTCGACGCTGCGCAGCGGATCTTCGGGCTCGAATTCGCTGCAGAGGGCACAGATGTGCTGTCGGCCTCGCCCTACGTCCTGCTGATGCGTCACGCCAGCATCGTCGACAATCTCCTACCGGCCCGCTACGTGACCGACGAGGCGGGCGTACGGCTCCGCTACGTGCTGAAACGGGAATTGCTCGGTGACCCGTGTCTCGACGTCGCCGGCAATCGGCTGCCGAACCACTTCGTCGACCGGTCGGGAGCCGACTCGGCGACCGAACTGGCCGCCATCGCGGCACTAGCCCGCGGCCTCGGATCGCAAGAGGCGCTGGTGATCTTTCCCGAGGGCACCCGCTTCACGCCAGACAAACGCCGCCGGGTACTCGAGCGACTCACCGATCGCAACCCCGCGCTGGCCGAGGTGGCAGCCGGCCTCACCAATGTGCTTCCCCCCAGGGTCGGAGGTGTCCAAGCCGCTCTCGAGATGCCCCTCGACGTGGTCATCTGTGCTCACCGCGGGCTGGAAGGGTTCGCCACGATCGGCGACATCTGGCGCGGGTCGATGGTCGACCGAGCCGTGGAATTGCGATTCTGGCGGGTGAGCCGTGACGAGATAGGCCCTGACGTCGGGGCATGGCTCATCGACGAGTGGTCCGAGGTCGATGCCTGGGTGAGCGCTTGAGTCAGAAGATCTCGGGACACCATGGGGCCACCGGCCATCGCAGCAGCGTGTCGAGTCGCCCGATGGCGTCGTCGCTCCCGTCGATGAGCCCGGCCCGAGCGAGCTCATACGCAGACGTGCCTCCCAGGTACAGCGACGCCAAGACGGAGACGGGCAGCGTCACGTCGCCGGCGGCGTCGGTTCGAACACACGAGCTGCCGTCGGGGCCGGCATCGAGGAGGTATCGACCGCCGGCCCGGTCGTCCATGACGTCGAGCACGATCGTTCCCGGCGTGCGATACCGACGCACCGTGAGGGCGCCCGGCACATCGAGGATGCGAAGCCACAGCGCGTCTCCGACCGTGCGTGTGGCCGCGCGCAGGTCGGTGAACTGCCAGAGTCGGGCGTCATCGACCGGTCGCCGCGGGGCGCGCACCACCGAGACGAGGTCCACACCGAGCACGTAGCTCCAGAGCGCCGCCTCGGTGTGCGGATCTCGTGCGATGAGCTCGGACACGTGCAGGGTCATCTCCAGGTCGCCTTTCACCCGGTAGATGACGTAGCCACCATCGCCGGAGGCGACGACGATGCGGTGTGCCGAATAGCCGTCCCGGAACTCGGGTCGGTCCCGCAGGGTTCTTCCGCGCCACCAGCCCGGTGGGCGCCGGTACATGCCGGGACGATCGGCGACGACGGCGTCGTGGATCGGGGGCAACCGATCCAACGCTTCGTCCTTGGTGACGAATTCGAAGGAGGCACCCCCGTCGCTCACCATCGTTTCGGTCGGCCCGGTGATCTCGAGGTCGTGGTGCCATGTGGCCGGCCCGAACCCGTACCGTCCGTAGATCGTCGCCTCGGATGCCCACAGGCCGGCGAGAGACCAACCCCGGTCGGTCACCTCGTCGAAGTGGGTCTCCATGAACGCCCTCAGGATTCCCCGCCGGCGGTGGGTGGCAGCCGTCGTCACCTGGGTCACTCCCGACATGGGTACCGCGGCCCCACCCGGCACCGTCACATCGAGGTCGAATGCCGAGAACGTCGCAACGAATCGGCCGTCGACTTCGGCGACCCGGGCGCGGCTGATGTCGTACCACTCGGCGATCTCTTCGGAGAAGGCGGGGTCGGGATCGAAGCCGAAGGTGAGGCCCATCGCTTCGAACCAGGCATGGAGTTCGGCTTCGTCGATGCCCCGCAGGACGGGTTCGGACATCTAGGGCGCGGTGGCCGCGATGGCGTCGGCCGCCGAATTGAAGGCCGCCACTGCGGTGGCGAACTCTTCGAGAGCCGCCTGACGAGCCTCGCCGCTGTCCGACGATTGGAGTCCTGCCAGAACGGCGCCGGCCGCGTCACGCGTGGCGGCTGCCGCAGTGGCGAGTGGCTCGTGGAGGCCCGCGAGCACTGCGTTGTCCTCGGGTGGGGGTCCGTCGGCGACGGAGAGCGCGAAGTCGGCGATGCGGGGGTTGAGGTCGTCGCGGATGGCATCACGAGCCGCGGCATATTCGATGGCCCGGGCATCCCAGTCGGCGTTCACGCTCGTCATCTCGAGATCCAGCGTGGCCAGGTCGGCACGCCAGGTCTCGACCGCGTCGTAGTACGCCTGAGTCGCGGCGTCCGGCAGAACTCCGGTCGGCGGCAGCGTGGTGGCAACGGGTGTGTCACCACCTCCCGCCGGCGCCGTGGTGCTCGTCGTCGAGGGAACCGTAAGGTCCGGGTTGGCTTCGACCCGGTCTTCGAGGCTCTGCACGAAGACGTAGGTGAAACCCACCATCCCGAGGATGATGAGCGGGAGGATCCAGCGGCCGGGTTTGGGATCGGGATTGCGTGCCATGGGCGAGCCAACGTTAGTCGACCGCCGATGAGTTCCCGACGAACCCCTTGTCCGGAGCGCCGCCGCGTCGTACGTTCGACCGATGACACCTCCAGAGGACCCCCACGACCGCGTCGATCACGAGTTCGTACCGTGGGAGGTGATCGAACGAGGCTGGACGATCCCGATCCGCCGGACGGCCGTGTTGCTCGGCGTCGTCGCCGCCGCGGCGGCGATCGGTGGGTTGGCGATCTGGTGGCTTTTGCCTGCGTCGGATGGGGAGTTCTCGGTGTCCTCCGTCGAACCGGTCGAGGTGACGACGGCATCGTCGGCGACGACGACGACCACGACCATCCTCCTCGCCGTGAGCGAAGCCGAACTGCGCCTCACGGACCCCCGCGCCGTGGCGGCGGCCGCCGAGGCGGCCGTACGTTCCCACTTCACGGAGCCGGGTCGCTCCTACCCCGAGTGGACGGTCGCCGAGGGCGCCGTGGCAACCGCCGGCGGTTGGTCGGTGCGGGTCCATATCTCCCTGCTGGCTGGGTCAGACGGGATCGTGCGGCTCCCTCCGGTCACGGTGGAGGTGACGTTGATCGACACCGACAACGGCCTGGTGGCGAGTCTTCCTGTCCTTCTGCCGGGGGTCTCCGGACCGGCGTCGGCGGATCTCGGTCCGCTCGAGCCGGTTCCTCCCGAGGTGGCGGCGGCCGCTCAGACGCTGGTGGGAACCTGGTCGACCGTCGAGGTGCTGGGAGGCAGCCTCACCGAGACGGGCTGGCTCGTGTTCGTCGAAGGAGCGAATCTCCCGCCCGTCGCTGTGCGCGTCGGGCGCTAGCCGAAGTGGCTTTCTAGGATCTCCTGCGCGGCTGGAGCGATCACATTCCAGTCCGCATCGGCAGCCTTGGTAAGGGTCACGAAGTCGGCGGTCATGAAGATGCTGGACAGCCCATCGATAGCGAGCAGCGCCTCGGCGAGAGGATGCTCGTCGGTGCGTCCAGCGACGAAGGTGCTCGGACCCCCCACGTCCACCCCGACGGTGAATTTGAGCGCATTCGGATTCGGAGTCGCATCGATGGTGACAGGCATGGTGGCCCAGCGTAGCGACCGACGGTCATGATCGGATCGGACACTTCGCTCGGCGTGGACGTCGGCGGTACGTTCACCGACATCGCGGTGTGGCGCGACGGCGAGTTGGTCGTTGGGAAGACCTCGACGACTCCCGATCAGAGCGAGGGCGTGGTTGCGGGAGCCATCGCCGCAGGCGCGCCCGGGGCATCCCGCTTCCTGCACGGTACGACGGTCGCCACCAACGCGTTGCTCGAACGCGCCGGCGCGCGGACATTGCTCGTCACGTCAGAGGGTTTCGAAGACGTCGTGGAGATCGGACGACAAGACCGGCCGTCGCTCTACGATCCCGCGGTCGTCCGGCCGGCTCCGCTGGCGGCGGCTCGTCTCGGCGTCGACACCGGCGACCTCGACGCCCTGCGCGAGCGGGTGGCGGCGGCTGCACCTGAGGCCGTTGCTATCTCCCTGATGCACGCCCATCGAGACGGGACCGGCGAGGGCGAGGTCCGGAATACCCTCGCGTCGCTCGGACTACCGATCAGTGCGTCGACCGATGTCGTTCCGGAGTTTCGGGAGTACGAACGAACCTCCACGACGGTGCTGAATGCCTACCTCACTCCCGTCATGCGCCGCTATCTCGACGCTCTGGCTGAGCGGGCCGCCGCGGCGGGCCTTCCCCGCGATATTCAGGTGATGCGCTCGTCGGGTGGCCTCATGGCGATCGACGCGGCGGCCGGCCTGCCCGCCGCCGCCCTGTTGTCGGGTCCGGCCGGAGGGGTGGTCGCGACGGCCGCCCTGGCGCAGGCCCTGGGGCTCGTGTCGGCCATCGCGTTCGACATGGGCGGCACCTCGACCGACGTGTGCCGGATCGAAGGCGGGATGCCCGAGGTTCGATACGAGCGGCCGATCGACGGTCACCCGTGCCGGCTGCCGTCGGTGGCCGTGCACACGGTGGGTGCGGGTGGCGGCAGCCTCGGCTGGCTGGACGCGGGCGGTTCGATGCGTGTCGGGCCACAGAGCGCCGGCGCCTGGCCCGGCCCGGCCGCGTACGGGCGTGGCGGCGTCGCTCCCACGGTGACTGATGCGAACGTCGTCCTCGGGCGGCTCGGCGGGGCGCTGGCAGGCGGGGTGGTGCTCGACGGCCGCGCCGCCGGGGCGGCGCTCGAAGGGCTTGGCGGCCACATGGGTCTGGATGCGATCGCCACCGCATTCGGGATGATCGAGATCGTCGAAGCGCACATGGAGCGAGCCATCCGAGCGGTATCGATCGAGGAAGGTGCTGATCCGCGGCGCGCCCACCTCGTGGCGTTCGGCGGCGCCGGCGGTCTGCACGCCACGGCCCTCGCCAGGCGACTCGACATGCGCGGTGTCGTGATTCCGCCTCATGCCGGGGTGTTCTCAGCACTCGGCTTGTTGTTGAGTCCACCCCGACGCGACGCTGCCCGATCGGTGGTCGGACGGCCGCTGGCCGATCTCGACGGCGTGCTGAGTGACGTCATGAACCAGGCGAGAACGGACGTGGCGATGGGTGGGGCTCGAGTCGTCGGAACGGTGGATCTCCGGTACGTCGGGCAAGCCCACGAGATCAACGTGCCCTATGGGCCGGGCGAGGGGTGGGATGCCGCCGTCGAGCGTTTTCACGAGGAGCATCGGGTCAGAAACGGTTTTGCGCGGCTCGGCGACCCCGTCGAGGCCGTCGCGGTGCGGGCCGTCGCCACGGCTCCACCAGCCGTGGACTGGGAAGACCTGCCCCCACATCGCCCGTCGGAGAGTTCCGACCTCGGGACGCGCACCGTCCGCACCGATGCAGGCGACGTCGAAGCGCGTCTCCTCGCCCGCGCGGAGCTCGACGTCGGAGCATCGGTGGCTGGTCCGGCCGTGGTGCTCGACGGCGAGGCGACGACCTGGCTGGCGGCGGGCGACGTGGGCCGGGTCCACCCGTCGGGAGCGCTGGTGGTGACCTGGTGATCTCGCCCATCGACCTCGAAGTCGCCCGGAATCAGTTCGCCGCCCTGGCCGACGAGATGGGTCTCGTCCTACGCCGAACCGCCTACTCGCCGAACATCAAGGAGCGAGCCGACTGCTCGGCAGCGGTATTCGTCCCATCGGGCGAGATGCTCGCTCAAGCCGAACACATACCGGTCCACCTCGGCTCGATGCCGGCTTCGGTCGCGGCCGTCCTGGAGCGTTTCGAACCCGAGCCCGACATGCAATATGCCGTCAACGACCCATTCCACGGTGGCACCCACCTCAACGACCTCACGCTCGTTCAACCCGTGTTCGTCGGGCGGTCTCTCGTGGGCTGGGTCGCCAACCGGGCCCACCACGCCGACGTCGGGGGAGAGGCCCCTGGCTCGATGCCGGCCCACGCCACCCGTCTCGACCAGGAGGGCCACGTCGTCGCTCCGATGCCGGCGGTGCGTCACGGGGAATGGCTCCCCGAGTTCGTCGAACCATTTCTCGCCGCCACCCGGACCCCCGCCGAACGTCTCGGCGACCTGTCAGGGCAGTTGGGGTCCAATGCCGTCGGAGCGCTCCGCCTGGCCGCGCTCGCCGAAGCAGTGGGCATCGCAGAGCATCGCCGCATGACCGTGGCGCTCCTCGACTACGGCGAACGGCGGATGCGCGCCGCGCTCGGCGCACTCGCCGATGGTCGCTTTTCGTTCACCGACGTGATGGAGTGGGGTGACGTCGACCTTCCGGTGGCGGTGTCCGTGACCATCGACGGCCACTCCCTTCACGCGGACTTCGCCGGAACCGCCGACCAGATCGACGGCAACATCAATGCCGTTGAAGCGGTGACGAGATCGTGCCTGTACTACGCGGTGCGCGTCGCGACCGACCCCTCGATCCCCGCCAACGGCGGTTGCTATCGCCCGCTCACGCTGTCGGTGCCGCCCGGGTCGCTCGTGGGCGCCACCCCTCCCGTAGCGGTCGCGGCCGGCAACGTGGAGACCTCTCAGAGGGTCGCCGACGTTCTGCTCGGCGCACTCGCTCATGCCGCCCCCGACCGGATCCCGGCCGCGTCGCAGGGCACGATGAACAACGTCCTGATCGGCAACGACACCTTCGCCTACTACGAGACCGTCGCCGGTGGTGAAGGCGGTGGACCACTGCGACCTGGCCAGTCGGGCATCCATACCGGCATGACCAACACGAAGAACACCCCGATCGAGTCGCTGGAAGCGCACTATCCGTTCCGGGTGCATCGATACGGCCTTCGTTCGGGGAGCGGCGGCTCGGGCCGTCACCCGGGCGGAGAGGGCATTCAGCGTGAGATCGAGTTTCTCGAACCGGCCACGGTCTCGTTGATGGGCGAGCGGCGGCGGCACGGGCCCTGGGGGCTGGCCGGGGGGGAGCGCGGGGCTCCGGGCGAGGACTGGTTGTTCAGCGGCGGTGCGTGGGAACGGGTACCAGGCAAGGCGACCTTCGAGGTGAAGCCGGGCGACCGGCTCCTCGTGAAGACGCCGGGCGGCGGTGGTTGGGGGCCGGCCTAGATCGGCTCCGACCCGACCGCGGGGTGCGTGACCCACAACCGTCCTTCGCCGTCCCGGGTCACTGTCGGCTCGATGCGCTCCGGAGGCTCCCCGGACCGGGCCGCCGCGATGGCTTCCGCAACGGATGCGTGGGTGGCCAGGCGTTCGAGGTTCTTGCGGGTGGGAAAGATGATCGAAGCGGTGCCGGCCGCGGCGGCCGACAGCGCGACGGACGGTCGGACCCACACGGAATCGGTTGTCTCGATTTTGTCGTGGTCGGCATGGGCGCCGTTCGGTCGCTCGGCGACGAAGAACTTGGTGTCGTAGCGGCGGTGCACCCCGGCCGGTGTGACCCACCACGACCACCACGTCAACGCCGAAAGGTCCAGTCGCACCCGGCCGCCGAGCAGCCAGTCGGTCCAGTCCCACCCAGAACGATCGTTCATGCGGATGCGGGCGTCGGCCGTATCGGATGGTGTGCGATCGGCGAGAAGGACCCCGCACTCTTCGAAGGTCTCCCGAATGGCCGCCACCACCAGCGCCCGGGCAGTGTCGGCGCCGACCGCGTCGACGAGTCGGGCATCGGGGTCGCCCGAGACCGCACCGGCGGGCAGCGTCCGGTCGGCCTCGTCGACCTTGCCGCCGGGAAAAACGAAGGCTCCGCCTACGAAGTCGGAGTCGATGTGGCGCTCGAGCATGAACACGGCCAACCCGTCGGCAGTGTCGTCGAGCAGCAGGACGGTGGCGGCGTCGCCCGGCGTCACGGTTTGCCGCGGATGCGGAACACGGCCGCGCCGAGGGCTCCGATCGAGACGAACGTGGCCGACCGGGCCGCCACCCGATCGATCCCCTCGAAGAACACCTCGGGGAGGGGCAGCTCGGGCATCTCGAACAGCACCGGCATCATGGTGAAGAAGAGCAGGACGGCCGCCAGCCCAGGAACGACCCGCGAAATGCCCTCGTCCGTCACCACCACCCCGAGGACCGCTCCGACCACGAGGAACCCCGATGCGGCCAGCAGCGGTTCTCCGCCGTCCAGCACGTCAGCCCAGGCGCCCGACAACAGGGCGATACCGCCCCACAAGATGATGGCGACCCCGAACGCACCGATGGTCTTGGCGAGGGCGCTGTCCATGACGCCCTGGACCCTACCGGGATCAGGCCTCGGTCCAGCGGAAACTCGACAGCAGCTCGTCGAACAGAGGGATATACGTGTCGAACTGCTCGCTGTTGGCGAAGAAGCTCACCTCGTAGGCTCGATCTCCTCGCAGGGTGATCACTCGGAGCGACGTGATCGGTGCACCGTTCTCGGCGGTGGTGGAGAACACGACCGACGCGGCAGGGTGACCGTCGAGGGTCGCGGTACCCGATCCGATGATCGTGATGTTCGGGTTGTTGCTGAGCGACCGCGCGTCGGACTGCACATAGGTGTCATAGGGCAGGTCCTCCGGCACCGGGAACACGACGACGTTGAAGCTCTCGGCGAAATTGTCACCGGCCGGCGTCGGCGAGTAGAAGCCGAGCACGCCGACCTCGGACGCCTCGGTCCAATCCACCGGATAGGCGATCTCGAAACCGAGGTCGGGTAACGAGATGATGTCGAGCAGCGACGGGTCGATCGTCACCGCGACCGGGGTGGTGGCGGCTGGGGTCGTCGTGGTGGCGGTCGTGCCACACGCGGCGAGGACGAGTGTGAGGATCAGTACGGGGAGGCGGGTGGACATGCGGGCGACAGCCTACCGGGAACACGGAGGTGTTCTCACAGGTTGCATCGGGATGTGACGCAACCCAACCCGCTTGCCGTGGCCGCATCGATGGTGCGCGCACTCATGACGGTACGTGCGCCGGCCCCGGCGGGAAGCGAAGAAGCAACCATCTTTGAGAGCTACGAAGACGTGCTCGCGTCCGTCGCGCGCGATGGGGTTGGCTCGCTGCCGGCATGGACGGCCACGCTCGACGAACTGGTCGAGGCCTCGGGCGAGGTGGACCCCGACGAGTTGACCCCGTCCGGTGCGATGGCTTTCTGGCTGAATCTCTACAACGCCGCAGCCCTTCGCCGGGCCGCGGCGGCCTTCGAACAGGGTGTCGAGACCGTGTGGCGGGTCCCGGGCGCGTTCAGCCGGCCCGTGGCCGCCGTGGCCGGCGAACGCCTGTCGCTCGACGCCATCGAACACGCCAAACTGCGACGCATGGGCGACCCTCGCATTCACGGTGCCCTGGTGTGCGGCTCGGTGTCATGCCCTACGTTGCGATTCGAGCCGTATCGGGCGGCCGATCTCGATCGCCAGCTCGACGACCAGATGCGCAGCTTCTTGGCGAACGGAGGTGCCATGGTCGGCGCCGGCCGGGTGTCCCTGTCACGGGTCTTCAAGTGGTACGGCGGCGACTTCACCCGACCCGACCGTATGCCCGTCTGGTTGCCGGCTCGCCGGAGCGATCTCCTCGCCGCGTTGCGCCGCTGGCATCCCGCGCTACCGGAACGAGCCGAGGTCGAGTTTCAGGCCTACGACTGGGCACTCGCCTGCGCGGTCGGTTGACCCGGGGAGCTCCTCAGCTCCGCCGCCATTCGTGTGGGAGCCAGCTGCGATCGCCCGCCTGATCAGGGCTACCATCCGACCGAGTGAGGGACGTGCTCGCAACCACGTGGAGCCGCTGGACCGTCCGTCTGCTGAGTATCGCGTTGGGCGTGACACTGGCGGCGGGGTTCACGGCCTGGCAGGCCTACCGGTCGATCGGTCAGGTGGAGCTCAACGTCTCCGAAGCACGCCTCACGCAGGCTGCGCTCACCGACGAAGCCCGATCGGAGTCTGCCCGCGCCTTCACAGAGGCCGAGGCCCGCCGGCTTGCCGATGAACTCGCCGCGACCGAGGAGGCCTTGCTGGCGGAAGAGCTGGCCCTGGCGGCGGCCGAAGGTCGCATCATCGATGCCGCCGATGAGACCAATCCCTTCGCCGCGTCGCCGCCCCTTCCGGACGAGATGTTCGATGCCTTCCTGCTCATCGGGGCCGACGCCTCGGGGTTCCTCGCCGACGCCATCATCCTGGTGCTGGAGCCGACGGACGGGAGCCGGCCGATGATGGTGTCGCTACCCCGGGATCTGTACGTTCCCAATCCGTGCAGCGGCACGTACACGCGCATCAACGCCAACCTCAACGGCTGTCCCGGCGTGGCAGGCGGCTCCACCATGTTGTCGTGGGCGGTCGAAGATTTCACCGGGATCGCCGTGGACCGGTTCGCGAAGGTCGACTTCGAAGGTTTCGCCGACGTGATCGACGCCATCGGGGGCATCGACCTGTGTTTCGAGTACCCGACGCGCGACGCCAAAGCCGACCTCGACGTGCCGGCGGGATGCCAGCGCGCCGACGGCGAAACGGCACTCGCCTGGGTGCGGTCGCGGCGGACGGAACAACTCGTCAACGGCGATTGGGTGTCGACCGGGGCCAGCGACTTCACCCGCCAGCGGCGTCAACAAGACGTTCTCTTTCTCGTCGCGTCTCGCCTGAACCGTTTCTCGTCGATCGGATCCTTTCGCCAGGTTGCGCAGTCGGTGTCCGATTCGGTCCGGCTCGACAGCGGCACCAGTTTTGGCGAAGCCATCGTTCTGGCGTGGGACCATCGCGGCATGCGTTCGGGTGACGTTCAACGTCTTTCGGTGCCGGTCGAGAACTACCGAACCTCCCAAGGCGCTGCCGTGCTGGTGCCGACCGAGTCGTTCAACGCCGTGCTTTCGGCCGCATATCCCGCCGCGCGGCGCTGATCCTTACACTCGGCGCATGACTACCAGTTTTCAGGTCACCTTCGATGCTCTCGATCCGGCGAGCTTGTCCG
This sequence comes from Acidimicrobiia bacterium, assembly GCA_041628225.1. Taxonomy (GTDB): domain Bacteria; phylum Actinomycetota; class Acidimicrobiia; order Spongiisociales; family JAENVV01; genus JBFKPQ01. The sequence continues at coordinate 50,758 of JBFKPQ010000001.1, forward strand.
ACTTCTGGGCCGCGGCTCTTGGGTACGTGGTTCCGCCGCCTCCACCCGAGTTCGAGTCGTGGGACGACTGGGCGACGGCGATGGAGATCCCACCCGAGAACTGGAATGACGCCCGCGCCCTCGTCGATCCCGACGGAGTCGGCCCGCGCATCTTCATCCAGCGGGTCCCGGAGGCCAAGGCGTCCAAGAACCGGCTGCATCTCGATCTCAATATCAGCGGCGGACCGTCGGAACCGTCCGAGACCCGGCGCGCTCGCGTCGACGCAGAGGTCGAGCGGCTGGCGACGGCCGGCGCGGCCGTCGTGGGACCGGTGGAGGAGCGAGGCGGATATTGGGTGGTGCTGCAGGACCCCGAGGGCAACGAGTTCTGCGTCCACTGACTCACGGCAGCGTCGACGCCTCCACCCGTGCGAAGACGTCGCCGGTGTGGCGGAGGAAGCGCTCCGTGCTGAAGCATTGCGCCAGCACGGTCTCGTCGAGGGGCATCTCCGCGTCGGCGGCCAGCAACTCGTGCAGTGGTGTCTGTTCGTCCCAGGCGCGCATGGCGTTGCGCTGCACGACCCGATAGGCGCGGTCGCGGTCGAACCCTGCGTCTTCGATGAGCGCCAGCAGCACGGCCTGGCTGAAGACGAGACCGCGAGTAGCGTCCAGGTTGGAGCGCATCCGCTCCGTATCGACCACGAGGTTCTCGACGAGTCCGGTGAACTTGACCGCCATGTAATCGAGGGCGAGGCAGGCATCGGCGAGGACGACCCGTTCGGCGGACGAGTGGCTGATGTCTCGCTCGTGCCACAGCGCCACGTTCTCGAGTCCCACCTGGGCGTAGCCGCGCAGGAGTCGTGCCATGCCGGTCATCCGCTCGGACAAGATCGGGTTGCGTTTGTGCGGCATGGCCGACGAACCCTTCTGCCCGGACTGGAACGCCTCGCGCACCTCGCCCACCTCGGAACGCTGCAGATGGCGTACCTCGGTCGCAAACCGTTCGATCGAAGCACCCGCCAGCGCGATGGCCGACAGGAACTCGGCGTGGCGGTCACGCATGGTGATCTGCGACGAGGCTGGTTCGGCCGCGATGCCCAGGCGCTCGCACACGAAGGCCTCCACCGATGGCGGCGTGTGCGCATAGGTACCGACGGCACCGGAGATCTTGCCGACCGCCGCGGCCTGTCGAGCCGCGGACAGGCGACGGTGCGTGCGCTCGAGTTCGAACACCCAGGTGGCGAGCTTCAACCCGAACGTCGTCGGCTCGGCCCAGATGCCATGGGTGCGACCGATCATCACCGTGTTCCGATGCTCGAGTGCCTTCGCTTTCACTGCGGCGTGCAGGTCGTCGATCCGCCGCAGGAGGAGGTCGGCCGCCTCCTTGAGGCGGGCGCCACCAGCCGTGTCCAGCACGTCCGAGGACGTCAGGCCGTAATGAACCCACTCTCCTCCGGAGGCCGTCGATGCAGCCAGCACGTCGACGAAGGCCGCCATGTCGTGGTTGGTGATCGCCTCGCGCTCGGCGACTTGGCCAGGTGTGACATCGGGGGCGGCGCGGACCGCAGCTGCTGCCTCAGCGGGCGCGACACCCAGCGACACCCAGGCCTCCACGACGAGGGTCTCGACTTCCTTCCAGAGCGCGAACTTGTGGTCTTCCGACCATATGGCCGTCATCTCGGGCAGGCTGTATCGCTCGATCACGTGGCGATCTTAGGACGCCGCCGGGAACCGGTTGGCCGTCGATAGAGTCTCGGGAAGGTGGAGAGAAAGGTGAACGGATGATCGTCGTCAACACGGAGAGCGTGCCCGGGTATCGGGTCACCCAACTCAAGGGGCTCGTGCAAGGGAACACGATCCGGGCCAAGCACATCGGGCGTGACATCGGCGCGTCGCTCAAGAACCTCGTCGGTGGCGAGTTGACGGGATATACCGAACTGCTCACCGAATCACGACGCCAGGCGATGGAGCGCATGATCCAGCAAGCCCAGCAGCTCGGCGCCAACGCCATCGTCAACGTCCGATTCACGACCTCGTCGGTTGCGGCCGGCGCAGCCGAGTTGTACTCCTACGGCACGGCCGTCGTCGTGGAACCTGTGGCATGAACTCTGGAGACGCCTTCGGTCTGCTGTTCGCCCTCTTCGTGATCGCGGCGCCGTTCGCGCTGGGCATCATCGGCAAAGCACGGGAGAACCGGCACCTCGAAGACATCGCGCGGCGGTCTGCCACCCACCGGGACTTCCCGGTGGTCGACATTCCGCTTCTGCCCGCCGGTATGCAGGCGCGGGGTTCCGAGATCGTGCTCGGGCAGGTCGTCATCGCTTCGGACTACCTGAAGAACTTCTTTGCGCAGTATCGAGCCATCTTCGGCGGCGAGGTCAAGTCGTTCAGTCGGATGGTCGAACGCGGCAAGGAGGAAGCCCGCCTGCGCATGATCGAGGAAGCCCGTTCGAAGGGTGCGGCCGCGGTCATCAATGTCCGGTTCGAGACCTCCCAGATCGGCGCTTCACAGGGCCAGCGCGGCCAGGCGATGTCCGAGGTGCTCTGCTACGGGACCGCCATCTACGTGTGATGCGTCACGAACCCGGCATCGAGCACGAACCGGCACTCGGTGCCGGCCGCGGGCCGGATGAAGGAGACGCCGTCCACGACGAACCGGCGCTCCACGGCGCGCCGGCCGGGCCACTGGATCCGAGCGATGCGGTCGGTGAAGAGCCGGCCCTGTCGAACGTGGGCTCGTTGCCGACCTACGCGCAGGTGTACCACGAACTCCGGCACGGCACCTCGACCCGGTCGCGGTGGGCGTCGACGTTCGCTGTCGGATCGGCCACCGTGCTCGTCGGGTTCGCCGTCATCGCGTTGAGTTGGATCGTCAACCCGTTCTCGCGTGTCCCGGTGACGGGCGGGGCGGTGTTCGCGCCGGTCCTGTTCGCCCTCGTGAAAGCTTCGATCGGCCTCGTTTGGGTTGAGCGAAGACCTTGGCTGGTGCCGAATGCGGGCGCCGCCGTCGGCGTGGTGGCGGCTCCAGACGTGTTCGTCGCGGCCTCGCTGATCGCCGACACACCCACCGTTGCCACGGTCGTTGTAGCCGTCCTGGCGTTCGCGATCCCAGGCCTCGTCGCCGGACTCGGGGTGGCGCGGGTATGGGAGGCCATCCACGACGGGGGTCGGCGGCCGGACGCCACCACCGCCGTTCCGTGGCTCGCCGCGGCAGCCGGCCTGGTGACCGCGGTCCAGATCGCCATGTTGTTCCAGTGAGGAAGCTGTCGATCGGTCAGGCTCGCCGCGTGGCGCTCGCCGCCCAGGGATTCGCGGATCCTCCTCCGGCCGGTGCGGTAGATCGAAGGCACTTCCGCAGGGTCATGGGGCGCATCGGCCTCCTGCAACTCGACTCGGTGAACGTGCTGGTGCGCTCGCACTACCTCCCGATGTTCTCGCGTCTGGGCGCCTACGACATGGACCGGCTCGACGAGCACGCCTACGGCAGCGGCGAATGGTTCGAGTACTGGGGCCATGAGGCCTCGGTGCTCCCCGTCGACGACTACCCGATGCTGCGGTACCGCATGACGAACCGCCGACCGTGGCGGGCGGTCCGCGAGATCCTCGACGACCATCCGGACTACATCGACCAGGTGATCCGAGAGATCGAAGCAGCGGGACCGTTGGCCGTCGGAGACCTGCAGGATCCCGGCGATCGGACGGGACCGTGGTGGGGATACGGAAAGGGCAAGTTGGTGCTGGAGTGGCTGTTCGCCACCGGCGTGGTGACGTGCTCGCATCGCCGCAACTTCACTCGGTATTACGACCTGGTCGAGAGGGTGCTTCCCGATCGTGTCCTGCGCGCCGAGCCGCTCTCCCAGATCGACGCGCACCGGCGGATGCTGGAGCGGGCTGCCCGGTTCCACGGTGTGGGGACCGACGACGATCTCGCCGACTACTACCGCATCAAGGTGACCGAAGCTCGGCCCCGTCTCGCTGAACTCGTCGCCGACGGCGTGCTCATCGAGGTCGATGTCGATGGTTGGGATCGCACCGCCTACCTGCACGCCGACGCGGTCGTGCCGCGCACGATGCGGGCCAGCGGGTTCGTCAGTCCGTTCGATCCGGTCGTCTGGTACCGGCCCCGAGCCGAACGATTGTTCGGTTTTCACTACCGCATCGAGATCTATGTGCCGCAGCCGAAGCGGGTTTTCGGCTATTACGTCCTGCCGTTCCTGCACGACGGAGAATTGGTCGGACGCGCAGACCTCAAGTCTGACCGTCGCGCAAGCCGATTATTAGTACGTGGAGCGTTCATCGAGCCGCATCGCGACGAGCGTGCGGTCTCAGCAGCGATGGCCGACCACCTCTCCACCATGGCGAGATGGCTGGACCATGACGACGTGGCCGTCGAATCGAACGGCGACCTCGCCGCGTCTCTGCGCGCCCACTTCTGACGGGACCGAGCCGTGAAGCGGCTCGCCACGGTGATCGTGATGGCGGCCGATGAGGCAGTCGGCGAGCAGGTCGCCGAACTCGTCCGCACTGCCAAGTTGGCCACCGAGGTGCCCGTGGCCCGCACCGCCGGAGAAGGCGTTGGCCTGATGAGCAGCCGCAAGGTCGACGTGATCCTCCTGTTCGACGACTTCGAAGGCGCACCCGGAAAGACGGCCATCGAGACGATTCGGGCAGAGGGATGCCGTAGCCCCATTCTCGTGCTCGCTCGCGAGGACGACGAACAGGCCGCCGTCGCGATGATCGACCAAGGCGCCGATGATTATCTCGTGGTAGACAGCTTGACGGCCCCCGCTCTGACGCGCGCGGTTCGGTTCGCGTTGTCTCGCCATGAGACCGAACGAGAGCTGGCCGCGTCGGAACGTCGCAACGGCCGCCTGGCCGAGATCATCTCAGCTGCCGAGGATCTCGTTCTGGTCATCGACTCGTGGGAGCGAGTCGTCTTCATGAACGAAGCCGCGGAGCGGTTCTTCGGCATCCAGGAGACCGAGGGCGACACCAAGGTCAAGGCGGCAGACATCCTGTCCTCCATGGACGGAGACATGTGGCACCTGGCGCTTCCCGAACTCATCTTCGAGGGGAAGTGGAAGGGTGAGTTCGCCCTGCGCGACCAGCAGGGCAACGAAATCCGGCACGCCGTGACCGTGATCCACCACGAGCGGGGGGACGACTCCGAGGCGTTCTACTCGCTGGTGGCGAACGATCTGTCGGCATTGACGGCGGCCGCCGAGCGGGTGCACCTGCATGGGAAGATGCAGGCGAAGAGCCAGTTCGTCGCCAGCATCTCCCACGAGGTGCGCACACCGCTGACGGCCGTTCTTGGGTTCGCAGACCTGCTCGCCGACGGCGGCCTCGAAGGCGACGCCGAGGGCACGGCCGAGATCATGCGCCTGATCTCCGAACAGGCCCAGGAAGTGTCGAACATCATCGAGGACCTGATGGTGAACGCGCGGAGCGATGTCGGTCAGGTCGCCATCGTGCCCGCCAAGCTCGACCTCCTCGCCCAGGCGCGGGCCGCCGCCGAGCCTCTCGAGGCCTCGATGCCCGGTATGTCGGTCATCGGTGAGCACGTTCCGGCCGTCGCCGACGAGGTGCGGGTGCGGCAGATCATCCGCAACCTGTTGACCAACGCCCGACGCTACGGGGGGCCCAACGTGATCGTGCGGGTCTCGGGCAACGGGTCGGAGTCGCTGGTCGCCGTGTGTGACGACGGCGAGGGCGTTCCCCCGGACCGACGAGACTCCATCTTCGAACCGTTCGAGACCTTCGGCGGGCAGGACACGCGCGCCGTGGCCGTCGGTTTGGGTCTTGCGGTGTCGCGGGAGTTGGCTCAGTTGATGGGCGGCGACCTCGGCTACGACTACGTCGACGGCTGGAGCCACTTCACGCTCCGGTTGCCGGCCCCGGCGGCCTGATCTACTCCAGCGTGGCGGCCGCCAGATCCGATCGGTACTCGGTCAGCTTGTTCGCCAAGCCGTCGTCGCCGAGCGCCAGGATCGCGATTGCCAGCAGAGCCGCGTTGGTGGCGCCGTCGATGGCGACGGTGGCAACGGGCACGCCCGTCGGCATCTGTACGGTGGCCAGCAGCGAATCCATCCCGTCGAGCGAGGCGGCGAGCGGTACGCCGATGACCGGGACGGTCGTCATTGCCGCCATGACACCGGCGAGATGAGCGGCCTTGCCGGCCCCGGCGATGATGACGCCGAAGCCCTCGGCTTTGGCAGCCTTGCCAAACGCAACGGCCGCGTCCGGCGTCTTGTGGGCGGACATCACCCGCATGACGTTGGGAACCCCGAAGTCATCGAGGACCCGAACGGCCTTCTCCATGACGGGCTTGTCCTTTGCCGATCCCATGAGCACGGCGACCTTCATGTTTCCTCCGCGATGTCGGTCCGATATTGCATGTTCGAAAACGAGATGGCCCCGACCGCGTCGTAGGCCTGTCGCCGTGCCGCGGCCACCGATGGGCCGCGACCGACGACGCTGAGGACTCGTCCCCCGGCGGTCACGAGCGCGCCTTCCTCGTCGGTGGTGCCGGCGTGGAAGATGAGCGCGTCGCTCGCCGCGAGGCCAGAGATCCGGTCGCCCTTCCGGGGTGCGACCGGGTACCCGTCGGCGGCCAGAACGACGTTGACGGCCGCCTGGTCACTCCAGGTCACTTGGGTGGACGACAAGCTCCCCGCGAGCGCGGCGTCGATGAGTGACACCAGGCTGGATTCGAGCCGGGGCAGGACGACCTGGGTCTCCGGGTCGCCGAGGCGACAGTTGAACTCGAGCACCTGGGGTCCGGCTTCCGTGAGCACGTAGCCCACATACAGAAACCCGACGTAGCGGTGGCCATCGGCCGCGAGTGTCGCCAGGACGGGTTCGATCACTTTGGTCGCCGTGAAGTCCATGATGCCTTCGGGCAGGTCGGCAACCGGCGAATAGGCTCCCATGCCGCCGGTGTTCGGTCCGAGGTCTCGGTCGAGCAGACGCTTGTAGTCACGCGCCGGCTCGAGCAGCGTCGCCGAGCTGCCGTCGCAGATGGCGAAAATGCTCAGCTCCGGGCCGGAGAGGTATTCCTCGATGACCACGGTGCGGCCCGCGTCTCCGAATCGGCCGGACATGCAGTTGGTGACCCAAGCTTCGGCCTCGGTCCGGTCGGAGGTGACGAGGACGCCCTTGCCGGCGGCGAGTCCATCGGCTTTCACGACATACGGACCGTCGGCTGCACGCAGGTGCTCGATCGCAGGCGCCTCCGCATCGAACGCAGCCCATCGGGCGGTCGGGGCTCCCGCCCGGTCCATGATCTGCTTGGCGTACGCCTTCGACGACTCGAGTCGCGCCCCGGCGCGCGTCGGCCCAAAGACCCGAACCCCGCGGGCGGTGAGTGCGTCGACGAGTCCTGCGGCGAGCGGCGCTTCTGGTCCGACCACCACGAGGTCGACGCCCTGGGCAACGGCCACGGCCGCGACGGCCCCGACGTCCGTGGGCGCGATCCCCTCGATGATCGGCCCGAGCTGTGCCAATCCGGGATTGCCGGGAAGCGAGATCAGTTCGGTGACGGCCGGGTCGCGTGCCAGGCTCCAACCGATGGCGTGTTCCCGGCCGCCTCCGCCGACGAGCAGGACCTTCACGAACGTGACAGGAGCTGCCGGCGCTCCGGGCCCACGGACACCCATCGGACGGGCGTGAGCGCGCGATCCTCGATGAACTCGACGTACTGTTGGGCTTCTTTGGGCAGGTCACCGAAGGTGCGGACGTCCGAGATGTCGGTCTTCCAGCCCGGCAACGTCTCGTAGACGGGCTGGCAGTTGTACAGCACGCGCTGCTGGCGCGGGAACTCCTGATACCGCTCACCCAGTGAGGTGTATCCGACGCACACCTTGATCTCGTCGAACGCCGAGAGGATGTCGAGCTTCGTGAGGAAGATGGCGGTGAGACTGTTGACCCTCACGGCGTAGCGAAGGGCGACGAGGTCGAGCCATCCGCAGCGGCGCCGGCGACCTGTGACCGTGCCGTACTCTCCTCCGAGCTCGATCATGAGGTCGCCGGTCTCGTCGTGGAGCTCGGTCGGGAACGGCCCCGTGCCGACTCGCGAGATGTACGCCTTGGCGACGCCGATCACCTCGTCGATCGCCTTCGGGCCGATCCCCGTGCCGGTTAGGACCCCGCCGGCCGTCGGGCTCGACGACGTCACGAACGGGTAGGTGCCGTGGTCGATGTCCAGCAGCGTGCCCTGACCGCCTTCGAACAGGACCGTTTGGCCATCTCGCAGCGCCTCCCACACCAACAACGAGGTGTCGGTGACGTACGGGAGGAGGTGTTCGGCGTGGGTCAGGTATTCGTCGGCGATCTCGTCGGCGTTCATTGGCAGCTGGTTGTAGACCCGCGTGAGGACCTTGTTCTTCTCGACAAGCGCCAGTTCGAGCTTGTCGCGAAAGATCTTCGGATCGAACAGGTCCTGCACGCGGATGCCCGAGCGGGCGAATTTGTCGGTGTAGGCGGGTCCGATGCCCTTCTTCGTCGTCCCGATCTGGTTGCGCCCGAGATACCGCTCGATGATCGCGTCGATCTTGCGGTGATACGGCATGATGAGGTGGGCGTTCGACGAGATCTGCAGCTTGCCGGGATCGACGCCGCGGTCGGAAAGCATCGTCATCTCGTCCCTGAGCACGCGCGGGTCGATCACCACCCCCGAGGCGATGACGGGCGTGACATGCGGGTACATGACACCGCTCGGTACCAACGAGAGGGCGAACTTCTCATCACCGACGATGATGGTGTGTCCCGCGTTGTTCCCGCCTTGATAGCGGACGGCCAGGTCGGCGGTCTCCGAGAAGAAGTCGACGACTCGACCCTTGCCTTCGTCTCCCCATTGAGCGCCGAGAACGATGGTGGCCGGCATGTGTGTGCGTCCCTTTCCGTTACCCGGTGATCGTAGCCACCCCACCGCGGCCCCTCCCAAGCCGCAGAAATGTCGTCCGGGTAGGATCTGCCCGTGCCCAGGATCCGCGCCGCCAGCATCGAGCAACACAAGGAACTCACCCGTCAGGAGTTGCTCGAAGCCGCCGAAGAACTCATCGGCCTGCACGGCTACGAGCACGTGTCGCTGGGCGACGTCGCAGCGGCCGTGGGCATCGGCCGCACGACGGTCTACGAGTACTTCCGCGACAAGGAGGATCTCCTGGCCACCCTCGTCGAGGAGACGTTGCCGCAGACGATCGATGACATGGTGTCCGAGATCCCCGCCGATCTGCCGTACCGGGATCGTCTGGCGGCCCTGGCGGTCCGTATGGTCGAGTTCGTCGCCACCGATCCGACGCTGGGCCTGATCCTGCACCGCGAGGTCGCCAAGCTCTCCGTCGAGGCCCAGGATCGAGTGGCGGTGGCCCACCGTGGCCTGTCGGGCGAATTCGTTTCGATCTATCGCGGAGGTGTCCAGGCCGGCGAACTCAAATCGCTTCCGCCGGACTTCGTCGGACGCTTCCTCCAGGACCTCATCATGTCGGCCGCCAACGTGCTCATCGACTCGCCCGAGCCCATCAGCCGTCGGGACGAGGTGACCGAAGCCATGGTGTCGGTGTTGCTGGACGGCATCGCCACGTGAGAACCCTGTTCGCCGGTGGCCGCGTGTTCGACGCCGAGGCCGCCCGTTTCGAAACCGCCGACGTGGTCATCGACGGAGATCGCATCGTCGAGGTCGGCTCAGACCTGGACGGCGACACGGTGGTCGACTGTGCCGGACGCGACATCCTGCCGGGCTTCTTCGACTGTCACGTGCACGTCACGCTGTCGCATATCGACATCGGCCGGCGCGTGCACGAGCCCTATTCGTTGGGGTTCTTCGAAGCGGTGGGAAACCTGTCCCGCACGTTGCGCGCCGGGGTGACCTCCGTCCGCGATGCCGGCGGCGCCGATCTGGGCGTCAAGACGGCTGTCGAGCAGGGCCTCATCGAAGGGCCGCGCATGCAGATCACGATTCAGATGGTGTCACAAACCGGTGGCCACGGTGACGGTTGGCTTCCGTCCGGGAGCGTGCACCGGTTTCTCTTCGGACAGCATCCGGGGTCACCGAACGCGATCGCCGACGGCCCGGACGAGATTCGGCGGTTGATCCGAACCTTGTTGCAGGCCGGTGCCGACGCCATCAAGGTGGCGACGTCGGGCGGTGTTCTCTCGCCGAGCGACGATCCGAGGCACCCCCACTTCCGGCCCGAGGAACTCGCGGTCCTCGTCGCCGAGGCCGATGCCGGCGGCGTCCCGGTCATGGCTCACGCGCAGGCGACGGAGGGCATCAAGAACGCCGTGGCGGCCGGTATCCGCTCGATCGAGCACGGCATCTACCTCGACGACGAGGCGATCGACATGATGCTGGAACGGGGTACCTTCCTCGTCCCCACACTCTTGGCGCCACGCGGGGTGCTCGACGCGGCGGCGGCAGGCGCAGCGATCCCCGAAGCGTCGGTTCGCAAGGCAGCCGAAGTGGTCGACGTCCACAAGGCGTCGTTTCGGCGGGCCGTGGAGGCCGGCGTGAACATCGCGCTCGGCACCGACTCGGGTGTCACCCCGCACGGCTCCAACCTGAGAGAACTCGCCCTCATGGTCGACGGCGGCATGCGCCCCGAGGCCGCCCTCCGGGCCGGCACCATCGAGGCGGCCCGCCTGCTCCGGACCGAGTCGGAGCTCGGTTCGATCCATTCCGGCAAGCTGGCCGACCTCGTCATCGTCGACGGAGACGCTTCGGACGTGGCCACACTCCCTGAGCGCGTCGTCGCGGTATGGAAGGGCGGACGGCTCGTCGGATGAGTCCGGAGACGATCCGGCGTCCCGGGTCGGGCCGGCGGCGTACGCTCAGTCGGGTGACGATACGCGTCGCGGTGACGACGAGCGCCGACCGGGCGAGCGGCATGTCCGCCGAATTGGTGGCGGCCGGCCTGCAACCGATCGTCCTGCCCTGCGTCGAGCTACGCACATCCCCACCCTCGGTGCTCGCCCGGGCTCGTGCGGCCGCAGAAGAGGCGGACCTGCTGATCCTCGCATCGGCGCGTCCCCTCGACCTGCTCTGGCCGTCCGGGCCTCTGCCGGCAACTCCGGTGGCGGCGGTACGAGCATCGACCGCCTCGAAGGTGGCCGAGCGTGGCGGGAAGGTGGTGGCTGTCGGCGAAGGCGAACGTCCCCTCGAGTTCGCCGAATCGCTGGTCGAGCACGTCACGGGTCTGTCGGTGGCTTTCCCCCACGCATCGTCCACCGATCCGCGCGCCATCGTCACCATCGCCGATGCCGCCGCCGCCTGTGCCACGATCTGTGTCTATTCCGTCGCGGCGGCCGCTCCCGGCCCGGATGTCGTGGAAGCCGTGGTGTTTCAATCACCCGCGTCGGTCCACGGTTGGGCCATGACACGCTCGTTCGACGCACACGTCGTCGCCTGCAACGGGAGGGCCACCCGCTCGGCGCTCACGGACCACGCGCGCGACCCCGATGTGTTCGTCCCGGATCACGATTACTCCTCCCTCGCGTCCGCCCTGGCTGCCAGGTTCTGACAGGAAGCAGTTGTCAACCGCCGGATGGGGGCGCTATGTTGCCTCAGCCGCCTTCCGGCGGCTATCCCTGGTGCGTACATCGCACTCGCAGGCTAAGGAGAACCATGAGAAGCAAGCGATATCTTCTCGCGATCCTTGTGGTGCTGGGACTCGTGGCAGTCGCATGTACGGCTGATGAGACCACCACCACGGACGCGACGACCCCTGATTCCCCCACGGCGACCACTGCAGCTGGTGGTGGCGACACCCCGGCCACGACGGCCGGCGACGTAGGTGCCCAGCCCGGTGGCGGCGCAACGCTCGATGAGGTGCGCGCTCGCGGCGTCCTGAAGTGTGGAGTGTCCGGCTCGGCCGTGGCGTTCTCGGAGACCCAGCCCGACGGTTCGGTCACCGGTTTCGACGCCGACTTCTGCCGCGCCGTTGCAGCAGCCGTCCTCGGCGATGCCACGGCCGTCGAGATGCCGGCTCTTACCGCAGCCGAGCGCTTCACCGTGCTCGCCTCCGGTGAGATCGACGTGCTGATCCGCAACACGACGTACACCCAGTCCCGTGACACGACGTTGGGTCTGGACTTCGGGCCGACGACCTACTTCGACGGTCAAGGCATCATGGGCAAGGCGGAGCGAGGCTTCACGGCAGACTCCACGCTGGCCGACGTCGATGGAGCGATCCTCTGCACGAACGCCGGTACCACGACCGAGAAGAACATCACCGAGGGTGCTGCTCAGGCCGGTGCCACGATCCAGCTGTCGACCGTCGAGACCTTCCCGGAGGCGCTCGAAGGCTTCAAGGCGGGTACGTGTGACCTCGTGACGACGGACGCCTCGGGTCTGGTCGGCAACAAGGTCTCGGCCGAGCGCAACGGTGAGATCGCCGAGGGCGACTGGGTCGTGTTCCCCCGTGCTCCGATCTCCAAGGAGCCGCTGGGTCCGGTGTACCGCCAGAACGACAGCCAGTGGGCTGACATCGTCAACTGGGTCGTCTACGCCACCTTCATCGCCGATGAGAAGGGCGTGACCTCGGCCAACATCGATGATGTGATCGCCGGTATCACCTATGCCGCCGACGGCACGCTCGAGTCGGGCGATCCCGAGCTCGGACGTCTGTTCGGCGTCGGCGCCGACGAGCTGCAGACCTCGATGGGACTGGACGCCGATGCGTTCTACCAGGTGGTCAAGCAGGTCGGTAGCTACGGCGAGATCTTCGATCGCAACCTGAACCCGGTTGGTCTGTTCCGCGACGGTACGCCGAACGCGCAGTGGACCGACGGTGGTCTCATCTACGCACCGCCGGCTCGGTAGTCGACGGTCTGAACCGCCGACTCGTCGGCGGAAAAATATCGAGGGGGGGCGCCATCGGCGCCCCCGCTTGCTTTATGGTGGACGAGGCCCGTCGACCGACGCGCCTGGAGGCGAGAGCGAATCGTGACGACCACCATCCAACGGCCAAAGCGACCGCCGGTTTGGCGCGACATCACGGTCCTGAAGTGGACGGCGCAGATCGTGTTCCTGTTCCTGGTCGTCGGTCTCTTCTGGGTATTGGGCACCGAGGCGGTCGACAACCTCCGCGCCCAGAACATCCCGCTGTCGACCGACTTCCTCTCGCGGCCCGTCGGCATCACGCTCGGCGAGGGTTTCAACACCACGCCCGGGTCGGGAATCGAGGCGATCGCCGTCGGGATCGTCAACATGCTGCGCGTCACCATCTCGGGCATCATCGCGGCCACGATCCTCGGCATCATCGTCGGCGTCAGCCGCCTTTCGAGCAACTGGCTCGTCAACAAGGTCGCAACGGGTTACATCGAGATCATCCGCAACATCCCCCTCCTCGTCCAGATCGTGTTCTGGCTGGTGGTGGTGCAGACGTTCGAGGAGTTGACGGTCGAGGATCGTGGTGAGGGGTTGTTCTACGCGTCGCCAAAGGGCTTCGCCTTCGCCTGGTTTCGGCCCACTGAGACCCGCTGGCAGTGGGTGGCATTCGTCGCCATCGGGCTCGCGGTCGCTTGGTTCGTCTATCGCTGGCGGATCAAGATCCAAGAGTCAGGCGCGCACGACGCCCACGCCTTCGCGTGGTCGGGCGGTGTGCTCCTGGCATTCGCCGTGGTCGGCCTGTTCGCGCATCCGCTCATGGGTGTCTTCGGATGGATCTTTGGTGCGATCGCCTGGGTCTTCGGCAATGTCCCGCTGTTCGTCTTCCAGCTGCTGCTGGCGGGGCTCGCTCTGTACATCGGCTGGCGGGTGATCTCCACCCGGCTCGACGAGCTCCGTACCCCGGCCGGACTGGGCAAGCTTTCCGACGACGACTGGTACCGGCTGATCATGGCCGGCGTCTTGGGCCTCGCCGGAGCGATCTTCTTCCTCGTCTCGGATGGCGTGGTCGGCAACATCATGGGCCGCACGCCATTGTTCGGCGCCCGGGTCGGTCTCGAGCCGTTGTTCAGCTCGTTCGCCGATCGATTCTCGTTCTCGGGTGGTTGGCCGTTCGATTTCTCGCCGGCCCTGGTGGCCGGTGATCGGTTCGTGAACTTCGATCTCGCGGCCGGCAAGGTCATGACCCCGGCGTTCTTCGCACTCTGGACCGGGGTCACGCTCTACACGGCCGCGTTCATCGGCGAAGCGGTGCGAGCCGGCATCATGGCGGTCCCGCGCGGCCAGACCGAAGCTGGCCTGGCGGTCGGTCTCAAGCGCGGTCAGCTCCTCCGCATGATCGTGCTGCCCCAGGCGTTCCGGATCATCCTCCCGCCGATCGGCAACCAGTACCTCAACCTCGCCAAGAATACGTCGCTCGGTATCGCCGTCGCCTACTCCGAGCTGGTGCAGGTGGGTCAGACCATCTTCAACCAGACCGGTCAGACGATCCCCGTATTCATCATCTGGATGCTGTGGTTCTCGTTCGTGAGCCTCTCGCTGTCGGCGGTCGTCAACGCCTGGAACAGGCGTCTCAAACTGGTGGAGCGCTGATATGGACGAGATGACGTCGGTCGCGGCCGTTCCGGAGTCGCCACCCGAGCCGCCGCCCCACGGCCCGGTCCTCTGGCTCAAGAACAACCTGTTCTCGGGTGCGCTCAACACCGCACTGACCCTGTTCCTCACCCCGGTCCTGTTGCTGTCGATTCGTGGTGTCTTGGGCTGGGCGGTCGATCCGCTCCGCAAGTGGCCGGCCGTGACGACCAACGCTCGGCTCCTGTCGGTGCAGGCGTATCCCGAAGCGCATTTCATCCGGGTGTGGATCGCGGTCGGGATCGTCGCCACGCTCTCGGGTCTCTCGGCCGCCGCGTGGGGTCTGGGAGGCCGCATGACGGTGCGCCGCATCGCCAAGGGTATGAAGGTGGCCGGAGCCATCTTGTTGGGCGTGGCCTTGATCACGCCGGGTCTCTTCACCGACTTCGGTTCCTTCCGCCTCTGGTTGATCGTCCTCGGCGCCGGCCTGCTCGGCGGAGGACTTGCCTGGACTGCTGCGCTCGGCATGCGCGCCAAGGACGTCCGCATCCCCACGATGTCGGTGATCGGGCTTCTGCTGCTTGCGTTGATCGGGTTCCTGTGGATCGTGCAACTGCCCGTTTCCAATGTGCTCGTCGACGGCGAGCGCATCATCACCTACGAGCCGCTGGCCAACTCGACCAAGCTGCCGTGGACGATGATCATCGTCATCCTGGCGGCGGCCTACCTCATCGGCACGATGATCCGGTCAGCCGTCCCGAACCTGCAGCGGATCTTGTCGATGCTGTGGTTCCTGTCCTTCCCCTTCACCCTGATGATCGTGATGCGGGCACCCGACATCGAGTGGGACAAGGTCGTGGCGATCGACCTTCCCATCTTCCTGCTCGTCGGGGTGGTCGGTTCGGTGGCGTTCTACTGGATGGGCAACCCGTCGACCGGTGAGGCAGGCCGCATCGTTGCTGCGCTGTGGGTGGTCGGCATCGTGCTGTGGATGTGGCAGTCGTGGCGGGTCGACGTGCCGGCCGCCCTCGACTTCACCGTCGTGCTGTTGTTCAAAGCTGCGGTGTTCCTCGGCGCGCTGTTCGCCACCGCCGCCCCCAGCTTCGGTGGCCCGCGCGCCGCTCGACTGCGGTATCTCGGGATGTGGTGGTCGGCGCTGTTCCTGCTCGTCGTGGCGTTCCGACTGGGAGAGGCGCGGTCGATCCTCGAACTCGGCGGGGCCTCGTTTGTCGGGGGTCTCGCTCTGACGTTCACCCTGGCCATCGCCGGTATCGGGCTGTCGTTCCCGCTGGGCATCCTCCTGGCGCTCGGCCGCTCGTCGACGATGCCGATCATTCGAACCATCTCGACGGGCTATATCGAACTCGTCCGCTCGGTGCCACTGATCACCTGGCTGTTCGTCGGCTCGAACCTGCTGCCGCTCTTCTTGCCTGCAGAGGTCGAACTGGACCAGGTGGTCCGGGCGATCGCAGCCATCGCCCTGTTCTCGGCGGCCTATCTGGCCGAGAACGTCCGAGGCGGTCTCCAGTCGATACCGAAGGGCCAATACGAGGCCGCCGACGCGGTTGGCATGTCCACCGTGCAGAAGATCTCGCTCATCACGATGCCACAAGCGCTGCGGGCGGTCATCCCGGCGCTGGTCGGGCAGGTCATCGCCCTCTTCAAGGACACCTCGCTGGTGGCCATCATCGGGCTGTTCGACCTCTTGTACATCGCCCGGAGCGTCATTCCCGGCCAGAGCGCCAACCTCGGTTCGATCATGGTGACGACGGTCACGGCGGCCGTGGTCTATTGGGTGTTCACGTTCAGCTTCTCGCGAGCCTCGATGCGGCTCGAGAAGAGGCTCGGACTCGGTGAGCGTTAGGAGAAACGGTGAGCGAAGAGATCATCCAGTGCAGAGGCGTCAAGAAGTGGTTCGGTGACTTCCAGGCCCTGAAAGGCATCGACCTCGATGTCACCAAGGGCGAGGTCGTCGTCATCATCGGACCGTCCGGCTCGGGCAAGTCGACGTTCATTCGTTGTATCAACCGGCTCGAGGTCCACCAGGAGGGCCAGATCGTCGTCGACGGTATCGAACTGACCAACGACGTCCGGAACATAGAAGCCATCCGCAAGGACGTCGGCATGGTATTCCAGTCCTTCAACCTGTTCCCACATCTCACCGTGATGGACAACATCGCGCTCGCTCCGGTCTGGGTGAAGAAGAAGCCCAAGCAGGAGGCCATCGCCTTCGGCCGCAGTCTCCTCGAACGGGTCGGCATCCCCGAACAGGCGGAGAAGTACCCCGGCCAGCTGTCCGGCGGTCAGCAGCAGCGCGTGGCCATCGCCCGGGCGCTCGCCATGGAACCGAAGATCATGCTGTTCGACGAGCCGACCTCGGCGCTCGACCCTGAGATGGTCAAAGAAGTGCTCGACGCGATGAAGGAACTGGCCAAGTCGGGTATGACGATGCTGGTCGTGACCCACGAGATGGGCTTCGCTCGGGAAGTCGCCGACCGCGTGCTCTTCTTCGACTTCGGGGAGATCGTCGAAGCGGGCACGCCGGAGCACTTCTTCACCAACCCGCAGCACGATCGCACGAAGCTGTTCCTGAGTCAGATCCTCTGATCTGATCTCCTACCCTGGGCGCCATGCACAGGGTGCGCACCCTCATGGCGTGTCTGCTGGCCGTCGTGGCCGCCTGTGGTGGCGACGCGTCCACCACGAGCTCGGCCCCCACTACGACGACGGTCGCCGTGACGACCACGACACGCCCGGTGGCCACCACGACGACGCTCAGCCGGTTCGTCGAAGCACCGGCGACCGTTGACTCAGTCCACTACGTGATCGAGCTTGGCGCTCTCGTCCGCGAGCCCGGCCTGACCGACATCGACTTCGACGTCACCGTCGAGGGCGACATCGTCGGCGACCGCGAGCAGTACTCCGTCCTCACCCGGTACGGCGTCACCGTCTTCGAGGAGCAGTTCGTGCTCATCGGTGACGAAGCGTGGATCAAAGAGGGGCGCAAGCCGTGGCGGGTCTACGATCCCGATCTCGAAGGAGAGCTGGACGAGCCGAGTGCCGCCGCCGTCCTCGGCGACTACGACGATCTGTACGACGGACTGTCGGAGCTCGACTGGGCGATCGAGACCGTCGACGGCAAGCGCGCCCGTCGCTATGCACTCCCCACCGACCGGCGGCTTCGCTTGATCGATTGGCTCCCGAACGATCTCTTCTCCGTCGTGACCTCTGCCGACGATCTCGCCATCGACGTGTGGATCGATGCCGACACCAACGATCTCCTGCGCGTGGCCATGGACATGAAGGGGGGACCCGATCTGTTGGCGACCGAAGGGTTCGACCCGGACGAGTTCGCCGACGGTACGGACGTCACGATGACCGTCACGGTCGAATTCAGCGAACACGGCTCCGATCGGATCGTCGTCCGGGAGCCGCTCCTCGTCGGATCCGACGGCGTACCGGAGGGTCTCTTCCTGTACGAAGAACCGGACTTCGGGTATCGCCTGCTCCTGCCGCTCGATTGGGAGCTGTTGCCCAGCGAGAGCTATCCGGGTTTCGACATCCCCTTGCTGACGCTGCCCCCCTTCGACGTCCCGGAGGACGTTGTCCTCACCCTCTCGGTCGAAGACCTCCGCTCCGAACCGGGCTTGCGGGCCGAGGACTATGCCCTCATCCATGTCGACGTCTATGCCGGCCGGGCCGATTACGAGATCCGCGTCAGCGAGCGCACCGAGGTAGATGGCATACCCGGATGGCGGGTGGTCGCCGACGTCGCCGACATCGACGCGCCGTACACACTGGAGTCCGTCGTGGTGCTCGTCGGGACGGATGGGTACGCCCTCGACTACGTCGGTTACGACGGGTGGTACGAGGAGACGGAGGAAGTGCGAACCCTGATCCTCGAATCGTTCGAGTTCTGGGAGCCCGAAGCCGGCTCCACCTGATTGTGACCATCGGCCCGATGAGGCCGATCCGATCTGTCCCTACCATCGCGGCAGACACCATGAGGAGACGACCCGATGCATGGACCGCACCATGATGTGATCGGTGCCCTTCGGCAGCCCAGCCGTGACCTGCGCGACGCCATTCCCGCCACTTGGAGCGCCTTCAGCCAGCTCCACAAGGAAGCCCTGGCCGACGGAGCTCTGCCAGGCCACATCAAAGAACTCATCGCGCTCGCCATCTCCGTCGTCGACGGCTGTGATGGTTGTGTGGCCTATCACGCCCGCGGCGCTGCCCACCAGGGGGCGACGGAGGAAGAAGCGGCCGAGGCCATCGGTGTGAGTCTGCTGATGGCCGGAGGACCTGCGACCATCTGGGGTCCGAGAGCCCTCGAGGCGTTTCGCGAGTTCAGGGAGACGGCGCCGGCTCAGTGATCCCGGCCCTCGGCGGGAGCTCGGTGCGGCCGGCCACTGATACGTCAGCGATCACCGGCTTGCGATGAGCGAGAATCGGCAGCACATGGATGCCATCGTGCACGCGTTCGGCAAGGCGCCGACCAGGGTCCCCGCCATCGTTGCCGGATGCTCGATGAGCGGTCGGCACGTCGTGGTCGGGATGGGCGACGCGGCGTCGTCGCCGGAGCCGGGATCGATGGCATGGGAGATCGGCTCGATCACGAAGGTCTTCACTGGGTTGCTGTTGGCGGAGATGGTGACGCGCGGCGAGGTGGGACTCGACGATCCGCTGGGGCGGTATGTCCCGACCGACGTTGCCGCACGGCTGCCGGCCGAAGAGGATCAGCCGACACTCCGCATGCTGGCCTCGCACACCGCCGGGCTCCCGCGGATCCCCAGGCAGTGGCTGAGCCGGCTCAGGAAAAGCGACGATCCGTATGCCGTCCTGTCCGAAGACGACGTGTTCGAGGCGATTGGATCGCACACCGTCCGGCCGGCGAAGACCCGGTTCTCGTATTCGAACTTCGGTGCCGGACTGCTGGGCCACCTGTTGGGACGTGCCGTGGGACAAACCTACGAAGACCTCGTCGCGCGACGAATCATTCAGCCGCTGGGCCTCGCCTCGACGGGATTCGCCGAGATCGACGTGTTCCAGGGGGTCCGAAGGGGAAAGCCCACACCTGCGTGGACGTTCGGTGCTCTGGCGGGAGCGGGTGCGATCCGGTCGACGGCCCACGACATGCTCACCTTCGCGGATGCCTACCTCCAGGCTCCCGACGGCCCGCTGGGTGAGGCGTTTCTGGTGTCGGAGCAACCCGTGGTGCGGTCGCGGTCCGGGGGAGTGGCGCTTGGTTGGCTCCTGCTCCGCCGGGCCAAAGACCCGGACGGCACCGTGCGTTGGCAGAACGGGGGGACCTTCGGCGGATCGAGCTTCCTCGTCGTGGATCGGCCGCGACAATCCGCCGTCGTCTCGTTCGGCAACACCGGTCCGAGCCTGCTGCGCGCGCCTCTCGACCATGCGTCGCTGGAGTTGTTCGACTCGATGACGCCGGTGCCATGACCGGTGTGAGTCATGGTGGGCGGGTGCGCACCGATATCCTGGCCCGATGCGCACAGTGATCGCCATGGCGATGGTGCTGGCGGCGTGCGGGACTGCGGCGCCGACGGTGACCTCGGCGCCGCCCACGACCATCCCGCCATCCACGACGATGCGACCTGCAGCCGTCGAACAACTCCCGTTGTGTCAGACGGCCCCGTACGTGCTGACCGATCTGCCGGAGGGCTTCGATGCGGCTGCGACGGACCCGAACGCGGTCGAGCGCGACGTCCACACGTCCGTGCCCGGTACCTGGTCGGCTGTGTGGGCCGGAAGCGCCGGAGCGCCGGTCATGGCGCTCATCAGGGGAACGCTGCCCGCCGAGAACTGGGTGGGTACCACCGAGCGGGTGCTGGTGGCCGGTCGGCAAGCGGCCCTGGGACCGTTGCCCGACGGCGTGTGGGGTGTGGCATGGTTCGAGTCCGAGGCGCGCTGTGACCTCTACACGCTGTTGATCTACCCGCCGGGCACCAGGGATGATGCCCGACGGGTAGCCGAGTCGATCGAACGCCGCTAGGCGGTCGGTGCCGGCGGCGGGGGAGTCTCCACCCGCCGACCGTTGTCGTTGTCGAACAGTTCGGCGATGCCGCCGATGCTGCCGAGAATGCCAGACACCTCCATGGGCAGGTAGATCTTCGTCGCTTGCCCGTCGGCGATGTTCTGGAGGGCCTCCAGGTACTTGATGGCGATCAGGTCGTTCGTCGGATCGCCATCGTGGATCGCCTGGTAGACCCGCAAGATGGCGTCGCCTTCGCCTTCGGCGAGGGCGATCTTCTCGTACTTCTGGGCATCGGCGACGCGTTTGATCGCCTCGGCCCGACCCTCTGCCTCGAGCACCTGGGATTCTTTGATGCCCTCTGCTCGGAGAATCGCCGAACGCTTGTCACCTTCGGCCTCGGTGACGATGGCTCGCCGGTCGCGTTCCGCCTTCATCTGCCGGTGCATGGCATTCGTGACATCGGGCGGCGGCTCGATTCGCTGGATCTCGACACGCACGACCTTCGTCCCCCACACGTCGGTGGCGTCGTCGAGGATCTCGCGCAGTTGGGTGTTGATCGTCTCTCGGGACGTCAACGCCTCGTCGAGCTGCAGCTCACCGACGATGTTACGAAGGTTGGTCTGCGCCAGCTTCGTTGCGGCCACGATGAAGTTGGAGATGTTGTACTTCAGCTTCACCGGGTCGGTCGCCTGGTAGTACACGACGGCGTCGACCGTGACGACGACGTTGTCCTTCGTGATGACCTCCTGTGGGGGGACATCGACGACCTGCTCCCGCATGTCCACTCGCTGGATGCGCTCCACGAACGGGATGATGAAGTTCAGGCCGGGGTCGACGGTTCGTTTGTACCGGCCGAACTGTTCGACCAGCCCTTTCTCGTGCTGGGCGACGATCTTGATGCCGGTCGCCGCGTACACGGCGAGACCGAGGACCAAGACCGCGATCAGAATGATGGACCCATCCAGCATGATGGCGTTCCTTTCTCTCTAGCTCTCGTTCAATCCCATGGTTCGACGACGAGGCGTGACCCTCGAACGCCGACGACTCGTACCGGGGTGCCTTCGGTGATGACCGGTCCGTTGGTGACGGCACGCCATTCCTCGGTGTCCATCCGGACCCGTCCGGTGCCTGCGTGGTCGTCGACGGTTTCCAACACCACGGCCCGCGCCCCATCGAAACGGTTGGCGCCGACCGGCAGCTGGTCCTCCTTGGACGGCACGAACCGTCGCATGTAGATCAGTGCGGCGACCGAGACGACCAGGAACGCACCCCATTGCACGCCGATGGCTGCGCCGATCCAGGCGAGGATCGCCGCGACGACGGCGCCCACCGCGAACGGCAGGATGAAGAACCCGGCGGTCAGGATCTCGCCCACGCCGAGGACAAAGGCCAGTCCCACCCAGATCCATCTCCAGAGTTCTTCGTCCATGCTTCCTCCTTCGTCTACGAAAGCGATCACGAGTGCTGCGACCACCACCGTTGCCACCATGGCGGCGACGTTGGGGACGGTCACGAGTTTTCTGCGAGTAGCCGTGGCTTCGGCCCAGTCGAGCTGGCGGGGTCCCCGCCGGACTTCGGTCGCCCACTGCTCGGCGAAGGCAGGGAGGTCGGGACCCACCACCTCGGCCACCGAACGACCGGCGGCCGCCGACTCTTCGAGGTGGGAGGCGAGTTCAACCGTCATCTCGTCGACGGCGTCCTTCGAAACGCCGGAGCTCCGCCAATAGCGCTCGCAGGCGGCGATGACGTCGTCGATCCGTTGCCGGTCAGCCACGGGTCCCTCCTTTCAATACTGCGTCCACGCCGATCGTGAGACCGGTCCACTCATCCTTCCACGCGGCGAGCGTCTCTTTGCCCGCCGGGAGGATCCTGTAGTACTTGCGGGGCGGTCCTCCCGTAGATTCGACCAGATACCCCTCGACCAGGTTCCGTTTCTGGAGACGGCTGAGCAGCGGATAGATACTGCCTTCGCTCACGAGGGTCAGACCTCGGTCGCGCAGCTTCTCGACCATCTCGTACCCATAGCTGGGCTCGTCGGCGATCAGTGCCAGCAGGCACATGTCGAGCACGCCTTTCAGGAGTTGTGAACTGTGGTCCAGGTCGCACGTCCTACTATCGTGGTATCCACGCTACCATGCGTACCAAGTATCTGTCAACACAAGGTACTTGGCTATCCCACCTAGGACGGAGAAGCGCGATCAGGCTGGCATCAGGCGAAGGCGAGGTCGCCGTCCACCACGTCCACCGAGACCGTTGAGCCCTCGGGGTAACGCCCCTCGAGGAGTTGCATCGCCAACGGGTTGACGATGGAGGTCTGGATGAGCCGCTTCAGCGGACGCGCACCATAGGCGGCGTCGTAGCCGTGCTCGGCCAGCCAGTCGGCAGCCTCGGCGCTCAGCTCCAGATGGACCTGACGTTCGGCAAGCCGGCCCCGAACGAGTTCGAGCTGGAGATCCACGATCGTTCGCAGGTCTTCCCGAGTGAGCCGCGAGAAGACGATGAGGTCGTCGATGCGATTCAGGAACTCCGGCCGGAAGTGGTTCTTCACGACTCCCATCACTCGATCGGACACCACCTCGTCGGGAAGATCAGGATCGATCATCTCCGAGCCCAGGTTGGACGTCATGATGAGCACGGTGTTCGTGAAGTCGACGGTGCGACCCTGGCCGTCGGTCAGTCGGCCGTCGTCGAGCAACTGCAGCAGCACATTGAACACATCGGGGTGTGCCTTCTCGATCTCGTCGAGCAACACCACCGAATACGGCCGCCGGCGAACCGCTTCGGTCAGCTGTCCGCCCTCGTCGTATCCGACGTATCCGGGCGGCGCACCGATGAGCCGGCTGACGGAGTGCTTCTCCATGTATTCGGACATGTCGATGCGCACCATCGCCTGCTCATCGTCGAACAGGAACTCGGCGAGGGCCCTGGCGAGTTCGGTCTTGCCGACGCCGGTCGGGCCGAGGAAGACGAACGTCCCGATCGGGCGGTTCGGATCCGAAAGACCGGCACGGGATCGCCGGATGGCGTCGGACACGGCGCGCACGGCGGGTTCCTGGCCGACCACCCGCTGGTGCAGGTGGTCTTCGAGCCGGACGAGCTTCTCGATCTCGCCCTCCATGAGACGCGACACCGGGACACCGGTCCAGCGGCTGACGACCTCGGCGACGTGTTCGTCGTCGACCTCCTCGGTCAGCATGCGCGCGTCGGCCTGCAACTTCTCGAGGTCGGTCTGCTTCTGTTCGAGCGCCGACTGCAGGTCGGGCAGGGTTCCGTAACGCAGCTCGGCGGCCTGCTGGAGGTCGCCGTCGCGTTCGGCGCGCTCCGCTCGGCCGCGCGTGTCCTCGACCTGCTGCTTCAGGGTGCGGATGGCGTCGATGGCGTCCTTTTCCAGCGACCAGTGGGCCTTGAGTCGGTCGCTCTCCTCCCGGAGATTGGCCAGTTCGGCTTCGAGACTCTCGAGCCGGGTCGCCGAGGCCGCGTCGGATTCCTTGCCGAGGGCTGCCCTTTCGATCTCCAGCTGCCGAATCCGGCGTTCGAGTTCGTCGATCTCCTCCGGCATCGAGTCGATCTCGATGCGGAGCCGCGAGCCCGCCTCGTCGATGAGGTCGATGGCCTTGTCCGGCAGATGGCGGCCCGTTATGTACCGGTCGGACAACACGGCGGCGGCAACGAGCGCCGAATCCTGGATCCGGACGCCGTGATGCACCTCGTACCGTTCCTTCAGGCCGCGCAGGATGCCGATCGTGTCGTCGACGGAGGGCGCGTCGACCAGAACGGGTTGGAAGCGGCGCTCGAGCGCGGCGTCCTTCTCGACGTACTTGCGGTACTCGTCGAGGGTGGTGGCCCCGATCATGCGGAGCTCACCACGCGCCAGCATCGGCTTGAGCATGTTGGAGGCGTCCATCGAGCCCTCGGCGGCGCCCGCGCCCACGAGGGTATGCATCTCGTCGATGAACGTGATGACCTGCCCGTCCGACGACTTGATCTCGTCGAGGACGGCCTTGAGGCGTTCTTCGAACTCGCCCCGGTACTTTGCGCCGGCTACGAGCGCGCCGAGGTCGATTGCGACGATGCGCCGGTGCTTGAGGCTCTCAGGCACGTCGCCGTCGGCGATGCGCTGAGCGAGGCCCTCGACGATAGCGGTCTTGCCGACACCGGGCTCGCCGATGAGCACGGGGTTGTTCTTCGTACGGCGCGACAGCACCTGGATGACCCGTCGGATCTCTTCGTCTCGGCCGATGACCGGATCGAGCTTCTGCATGCGGGCGGCAGCGGTCAGGTCCTTGCCGTATTGCTCGAGGGCGTTCAGCGTTGCTTCCGGGTCTTGGCTCGTGACCCGCTGGTGGCCGCGGATCTCGGTGAGGGCTGCGAGGACTCCGTCCTCATCGATGCCGAGTTCTCGGAGATACCGGCCGGTGTCTCCCTTCTCGGAAGCGAGGGCCAGGATCAGATGCTCGATCGACACGTAGTCGTCTTTGAGCGCGGCGCGATGCCGATCGGCGGATTCGAGGATGCCGACCGTCTCCTTCGTGAATGCTGCTTCGGTGTCGCCGTACACCTTCGGCAGTTCGGCGAGGACGGCCTGGATACGGTCTCGCAGCATCGTGGGCTGGACTCCCAGACGAGCGAGGAGTGGGTACAGGATCCCGTCGGTCTGGCCCAGAAGCGCCGCCACGAGGTGGACAGGCGTCACGTACTGGTGGTTGGCCGCGCCGGCGGAATCGCGGGCGCCGAGCACGACTCGTTGCGATGCGTGGGTCAGCTTGTTCATGTCCATGGGACGCGTTTCCTCAGGTCGGTAGGATTGCCTCGAACCAACGCCGGATAGCGGTGGTGTATTTCATAAAATCTGAGTCGTATCTTATCAGATTGTGAGGCGAGTGTGGAAGCGAGAACCCCTGGTCAGTCGTTGACCACGATGACGATGATGATGGGTGTGGACCATGCCAACACGGCGGGGTTCGTGCACGGGGGATGGATCATGAAGCTCGTCGACGAAGCGGCCGGCGTGGCGGGTATGCGTCACTGCAGCGGCCGGGTGGTCACCGCCCAGGTCGATTCGCTGTCCTTCGAGGCTCCCGTTCACATCGGCGATCTGGTGACGCTCAGTGCCATCGTCACCCAGGCGTGGAACACGTCGATGGAGGTGGAGGTCGAGGTCCGACGAGAGCATCCCCAGACCCGCGAAGGTGGACTGACGACCCGCGCCTACCTCACGATGGTGTGCGTCGATGAACTGGGACATCCTCGACCGGTGCCGCCGCTCCTCGTGTCGACGGAGGCCGAGCGGCGACGGCAGGATGCCGCGGAAGCCCGACGGGCAGCCCGCATCGCGCTACGGGATCGCTGAGGTCAGAGGCGCTGGCCGACGTGCCGGTTGATGGCGTCCAGCACCGCGCGGGCGGCGGCCTCGTCGGGGTCGTTCTCGGCCATCACCGCGCTGCCGACGAAGGTTCCGTCCAGGCCTTCGGCTTGGACCTGGGCGATGGCGATCCGCGATGCGCCGAGGTCGGTCGTGGCCACCGCGGCCAGGTCGAAGCGAGAGCCATCACCCAGTACCGATTCGAGAGCCCTCAGCACGGCCTCGCCGACCAGACGTGGCCGGGCACCGGGAGTCGATGCCCCGACGGAGTGGCCCTCGTGTTCGGCGCCCTTCCACGTGATCACGACGACGGCGCGACTCTCGTCTCCGTCGGTGGTCACCTCATGGCGATCGAGTACCGGGCGTGCTGCTCGCATGCCTACCACGTTAGTGCGTACTAGTCACCGGAGCGGTTCAAGCGGCTACCGCTCTTTCCGCAGCCCAGGCGCGTAGCCGGCGGATGTCTTCTGCCCTGGCGACCGACAGGGGGACGGTCGAGGTGACCTCGGTGATCAGGGAAGCCTGATCGAGCGATCGATCGGCTGCGAACGCGCGGTAGGTGCCGCCGACGATGGCGGCCTCGATCTCTGCCCCCGAGAACCCGGCGGTCGTCCGCACCAGTTCGGCGATCTCGAACCGGGCGGGGTCGTGGCTCCGGCTCGCCAGGTGGTGTTCGATGATTTCGTGGCGGGCGGTGTCGTCTGGGAGGTCGACGAAGAAGATCTCGTCGAGCCGTCCCTTCCGCTGCAGTTCGGGAGGGAGGGCCGAAACGTCGTTGGCGGTGGCGACGACAAACACGCCGTCCGGACGCTCTTGCAGCCAGCGCAAGAACGTGCCGAAGACCCGCCGGGAGGTGCCGCCGTCCTCGCCGCCGTCGGCGAATCCCTTCTCGATCTCGTCGATCCACAGAACGGCGGGCGCCATCGCGTCGACGGCTTCGAGCGCCTGGCCCAGCCGCTGCTCCGACTCGCCGATGTACTTGCTGTAGAGGCGGCCCGGATCCAGCAGGATGAGCGGCTGGCCCCATGTGCGGGCGAGCGTCTTGGCGACGAACGACTTGCCGCATCCGGGCACGCCAGTGAGGAGAATGCCGCGCGGCGCCGCCAGGCCGAGATGGCTGGCATCGACCCGCTGCGCCTTGGTTCGAACCGCCAGCCATCCTTTGAGGTTGTCGAGGCCCCCGACGTCATCGAGCGTCCCGACGTCGGCTTCCACCAACTCCAAGATCCCGTCGGTCATGAGGATCTCGGCCTTGGCCGTGCGAACCCCGGGCAGATCCGCGGCGCCGAGGGCTCCATCGGCGAACGCCGCCTGTTGCACCACCCGTTCGGCCTGGGCGATGGACAGGCCACGCAAGGCCTTCGCCAGCGCTCCCATCGAGTCGTCGTCGATCGAGACGGGGAAAGATCGGGCCCGGAGGTCGGCGGCCGTGCGGTGGATGAGGGCGGTGAGTTCTTCGAGCCCCGGCGGTTTGAGCCGCCACACGTGGGTTTCGGCGACCAGCTCGGGCGGAACGTCGACGGACGGAGCGGTGAGGACGAGGGTCTGGTCCGGTGACAGCCGGCTGGCGGTTTCCTTGATCCGTCGCACGACGTACGGGTCCGACAGGATCGGATGAGCGTCGACGAAGACGAACACGGCTGGACCGCTCACGTCCTCGAGCCACGTCAGTGCCTGATGCGGGTTCTGCGTTCGGTGCATCGACGGTCCGCCGCGAATCGACAGTCCACTGGCGGTCGACCACGTCCACACCGACAGGTCGAGTTCGGCGGCCAGGCGCTCCACGATGCCCATGAACCGATCCTCCTCGTGGGTTTCGGCCATCACGAGTGTGGCCGGTGAGGCCAGCAAGACGCGGAGATCGGCGGTGTTGTCCATCACTCGGTTATCGGAAGGTCGACGGGCCCGATTCAGTCGAGCTTAGGACTGCTCGAACATGGGGACGTGTTCTTCGTCGTCGCCTTCCGGGACGCGCTCGATCCCCAGCATTCTGTCGATCACCATGTTCTGGAACCTGTGGACCGGCTCCTCGAAGCGGTAACACATCGGCCCTCCCTCGTACGCCGGGTTGGAGAGTCCCCGCTGGACCCGCTCCACGATCTCGATGTCCTGGGTGTTGACGAGATGCCAGAAGTCGAGGAGGTTGGCAACGCCGTCGTCGGTGGCGGTGCCGGGCTCCGTCGTGCCGGGAATCAGCAGGCGTAGCTGCTCGATGGTCCGGTCGGGGCCGGCCGGTTGGGCGGTCAGGAGGAGGGCGTGGTTGGGCAGCAGATTCACGGCGACGTTCGGGAACAGCCAGATGAACCGTCCGGCTTCGGCGTCGGCGCCCGACAGGTACGGCGCAGGCGTGAGTCCTTGCCACCCGCCCGCATCACTGTTCTGCGAGATGGGCCAGGTCGTCATGCCGGTGTACATGCCGGCGCCCTGCCAGCGGTAATGATCTCTGAGGCGCGAGACCTTGACGAGTTCCGGGTGCACCCACGGCAGGTGGTAGTACTCCATGAAGTTCTCGCCGACCAGCTTGTGGTTGGCGGCGATGTCGTACGTGCGATCGGCTACCACCCGCCAATCCTCAAGCCGGTACCCGGCGGTGCGGGCGGGTAGATCGCCGAGGTGGTCGGCCAGCGGCGCCGCCGCGACGGAGAGATTCACGAACACCATGAACCCCCAAGTCTCCACGCGGACCGGGAAGAGATCGTACGCAGCGCGGTCGAACCCCTCGGCGTCGGACATGTCGAAGACGCCCTGTTGGTCTTCCGGGATCTCGGACCCGGTGAAGAGAGGTGTGCCGATGCAGGCACCGCCGAGGTCGTATGCCCAGGCGTGATAGGGGCATCGGATCGCTCGTCCGACGTGGCGGCACCCCGCGTCGGCGAGTTCGGTCCCGCGATGCCGGCAGACGTTGTGGAAGCCGTTCAGCCTTCCGTCGTCAGCCATGACCACGACGATCGATCGCCCCGCAACGTCGGCCACCACGGTGTCTCCGACCGTCTCGAAGTCCGAGGTCGTGGCGACGTGCACCCAGCTCGTGGCGAAGATCCGTTCTTGTTCGAGGGCATAGAACGCCTCTGAGGTGTAGGCGTCGGGGATCAGGGTGGTGGCCTGGTCGACGGGCCGGCGGGTGGGCGCGTAGGTATCGGGGAGCGTGTACGCCTCGACGGGAAGGCGATCGGCAGGGCTGTGACCACGGCTCGTCATGACAGCGACGTTACCGGGCGCCGCGCCGGCGCGTGCGGGCGGGATGAAGGCCTGCCACATTCCGGAAACCCCGTGTTCGAGCGGTTATCGTTGCGTCGGCATCTGTCAATGGAGGGAATCGATGCTCAAGGGATTCAAGGACTTCATCTTCCGACCAGGGCTGGTCGAGACCGGCGTCGGTTTGGTCATGGCCCTGGCCACTGTGGCTGTGCTCACGGCACTGGTCGAGAACATCATCATGCCGATCGTCGGCATCCTGTTCGGGGAGCCGACGTTCGACGATGTGATGATCCTCACGATCAACGGTTCGGAGATCCGGTTCGGCGCCTTCTTGACGGCGCTGGTCTCGTTCCTGGCCATCGGATTCGCGGTGTACTTCTTCATCGTGAAGCCGTACCAGTCGATCCAGGACCGCGTGAGCGAGCCCGAGGAAGAGGAAGAGGCAGGCGATCCGGAAGACATCGTGTTGCTGCGGGAGATCCGCGACGCGCTGAACCGCGGCTGACCGAAGAGCTCTGCGAGACGAGAGGCGGGCCCGGTGGGCCCGCCGCTCGCTATCGGAATGCCGGTCCCGGCGGCTTCTTCCGTGGCGGAGCCGGAGCTGCGACGTGCTCCAGGAGGTCGCCGGGCTGGCAGTCGAGGGCCTCGCAGATCGCCTCGAGGGTCGAGAACCGCACCGCCTTGGCCTTGCCGGTCTTGAGGATGGACAGGTTTGCGAGAGTCACCCCGACGGCTTCCGACAGCTCGGTGAGTGTCATCCCACGGTCGACGAGGACCTTGTCGAGGTTCACGGCGATCGGCATCAGACCGTGAAGTGCTGCTCGGCCTGCAGTTCTACGGCGGCCCGGTACAGCTCGCCGACGATCAGGACGACGAATGCCAGGAACACCAGGCTGAGCGAGATCTTCAGGTCGGGCACCAGCTCCCAGGTGTCCCAGGCCACCTGGCTGGCGGTGAACCTCTGCGTGAGGTAGCCCACGCCGGGCACCACGAGGGCGAGAATCCACACCGCGCCGGCCACCGTCCGGATCTTGCGAACATGCTCGGCAGTGAACGGCCGACCTGTCAGGGCCGAGTCCACGATGTGACGCAGCGCCAAGACGATCAGGATCGTGGCGCCCCAGCGGAGCAGCGAGGCCGCCAGCGTTCCTACGAGGACCGGCCCGTACGACTCCACCTCGACCCACATGATGCCCCCGATGAATTCGGTTCCTTGCGAGCTGGTCACGAGCTCCAGCCTGCCCATGCCATCGATGGTCTCTGAGTTGTCGAGAGCACCTTCGGTCGGCAGGATTCCGCCTTCGATGGCTGCCCTGGGGGAGTCCGATAGGAATCCGGTCACCAGCGTCAGGCCGATGGAGATGACGGCCGCGACCACCGAGATCCACAAGGCCACTGTCAGCACGGTGCGTAGCCGCTTCAGTGTCTCCACTCGCATCGTTACCTCCTTATTGAAAAACGATATGAGCGAACGTATCAGAAACGCGCATTGTTTGTCAATAAATATTTATTGTTTGGCAATAAATGACCACTGTGATGGCAGGGGCGAATGGGACTCGGCAGATGGGTCGCCTCATCTGTCGGGGGACACACTTCCTCGGAGGGGAGTGCAGAGCCAAGGCCCAGACCACTCCCACCTGCGACGCCGGCTCGTCGGCGGGCTGGCCATCTTGTTCGGCATTGCCCTGGCCGGCTACGTGGCGAGCAACCAACTGGTGCTGGCGACTCGATCCGTGCCGATGCCAGCTGCGGCAGAGATGGCCTACGAATATGGCGAGCCGGGTCGCTTCGCCTTGTTCGGGAACTATCCGCTCTATCAGAGATACGTGGTTGCTGGAGGGACCCCGGCTGAGGTGTGTGCCGACCTAGGGCGTCTGCTCGGGACCGAGTTCAGGCCGAACCAAACGTCTGTGTCGAACCCACGACCGTGCGAGTGGGAGGGGAGGGCCTGGGGTGCGCGGGTCAGGGTGGCGGTGCTGGACGTCGCCGAGATCGCTCCCAACAACCATCCGATCACGGCACCGGCGGACGCATCCCTGGTGGTCGTGTCAGCCGACTGACCGCGTACACCCGGCTTCTACCGGGTCTGGTCGGGGAGATTCGGTCGGCGGACCACGATCTCCCGGCGGTAGGAGGCGTGGACCTGCTTGACGCGTTCGCGGGCGGCTTGACGTTCGGCGGCGAGTTGATCCTCGAGCGCAGCCACTTCGGAGCGCAGTTGCTCGATGCGGTCCTGGAGTTCCATGACCTGCTTGACGCCCTCGAGGTTCAGCCCCTGTTCGGTGAGCGTCTGGATGAGTTGGAGGCGATCGATGTCGGACTGCGAGTAGCGGCGCGTGCCACCGGGCGTACGATGTGGTTCGACGAGGCCGCGCCGTTCATAGACTCGCAGCGTCTGCGGGTGGAGGCCAGACAGTTCGGCCGCCACCGAGATCACGAAGAGATGTCGTTCCTTCTTCATGTTCGGGTCCCCATTGTGGCGCGTGGGTTCTCGGTTTCGAACTCTTCTCGGTATTGCTCCAGCAGCTTGCGTGCCGCTCGGGGCAGTTTCTTGGGTACGTCGACCTGCACGGTCACGAGTAGATCGCCCGGTTTGCCCTTGGTCTTGGGCACGCCCTTCTCGCGCACCCGGAACGTCTTGCCGCTGGTCGTGCCGGCCGGCACCTTGAGCTTGACCGAGCCGTTGAGGGTGGGAACCTCGATGTCGGCGCCGAGCGCCGCCTCGGTGAACGTGACGGGAACGGTGGCGGTCAGGTGGTCTGCTTTGCGCCCGAAGAACGGGTGCTTGGCCACCTGCACGCGCACGAGAAGGTCTCCGGCCGGTCCACCGTTGGACCCAGGCCCGCCTTTGCCGCGCAGGCGAATCGTCGACCCGTCCTTCACGCCGGGCGGGATCTTCACGTTGATCTTGCGGGTGCGCATCTCGGTACCGCGCCCGCGGCAGTTGCGGCACGGCTCCTTGACGATCCGTCCGTTGCCCTTGCACTGGCGGCACGGCTGGGCGAACGAGAACACACCTTGGTTTTGGGAGATGGTTCCCGATCCGCCACAGGAGGGGCAGACGTCGATGCGAGAGCCTGGCTCGGCTCCCGAGCCGGAGCACGATCGGCACCTGGCTTCACCGTCGACGGCGATGGTCGTCGTGACGCCGCGGACGGCGTCTTCGAAGGAGAGGTGCAGGCTGGCTTGGACGTCGGCGCCGCGGGTCGGTCCGGTCGGCGCACCGCGCCGTGCTCCGCCGCCGCCGAAGAGGTCACCCAGCCCGCCGAGCCCGCCGAGCAGGTCACCGAGGTCTTCGACGCGAACCCGCTGCGATCCGCCGCCGAACCCTCCGAAGCCGCCGAACGGCCCGGCGCCGCTCGTGAATCCGCCGGAGGCGACCATCTGACGCACCTCGTCGTACTGCTTGCGCTGTTCGGGATCCGACAGCGTTGCGTAGGCCTCGGAGATGTCCTTGAACTTCTCTTCAGCGGTCGGGTTGTCCGGATTGGCGTCGGGATGGTTCTGCTGGGCGAGCTTGCGGTAGGCGCGTTTGATCGCGTCCTGGTCGGCGGTCGCCGATACCCCCAGGACCTCGTAGTAGTCCTTCTCGATCCAGTCCTTGTTCACTCGCCTTCCCCGTAGCCGACGGCCACCAGGGCGGGACGCAGGACGCGTCCGCCGAGGCGGTAGCCCCGTCGTAGTTCGTGAATGACTTCGAGCGTGCCGGAGCCGTCCGAGGGTGCGGACACGGCCTCATGAACCTCCGGGTCGAACGGTTCGCCGACCGCCGGGATCGCCTCGAAGCCTTCGCGCGCGAGCACGTCCATCAGTTGGGCGTGCGTGCCGCGCATGCCGGCCAGGAGGCGTTGCTCCCCCTCGGTCTCGGCAGGCAGGTCGAGGGCGGCCGAGAAGCTGTCGAGCACCGGCAGGAGGCTCGACACGACGCGTTCCGAGGCCACGTTGCGCAGTTGGGCCTGCTCGCGCAGAGCTCGCTTGCGGTAGTTGTCCAGGTCGGCGGCGGCCCGCTGCCAGCGGTCCAGGTAGTCGCCCGCGTCATCGCGAGCCTGCTTGATCTCGCCGAGGAGCATGTCGACGGCTGCGGCCGGATCGGACGGCAGGTCGAGGCCGAGCGACTCGGCGGTGACGGGCTGTGTCACCACCTCGCCGTCGGCCAGATCGTGATGTTCGGCGGTGCCAAGATCCTCGAGGATCTCGGCACCACCTTGGTCGTTGTGTTCGGTCATGGTCGGCCGAGGGCTCAGCCCTCATCTCCCTCGTCGATGATCTCGGCGTCCACGACGTCCTCGTCGTCGAGATCGTCGGCGCTTCCACCGGCGGGGCCGGCCTGTTCGGCCTGGGCCTGCTGGTAGATGCGCTGGGCGAGGGCCTGGCTGGCCGTGATCACCGCGTCGATCTTCGAGCGGATGCTCTCGGTCTCGGCATCCTCGTCGGCGACGACTTCGCGCAGTTCGCCGAGCGCCGACTCGATCGACGTCTTCTCGTCTTCGGTCAGCTGTTCGGCCTGGTCGGTGAGCAGCTTCTCCGTCTGGCGGATCATCATCTCGCCCTGGTTGCGGGTCTCTACCTTCTCGCGCCGCTTGCGGTCTTCGTCGGCGTGCGCCTCGGCGTCCTTGACCATCCGGTCGATCTCATCCGACGCCAGCGCGGTGCCGCCGGTGATCGTCACCTGCTGCTCCTTGCCGGTCCCCAGATCCTTGGCCGACACCGACACGATGCCGTTGGCGTCGATGTCGAAGGTCACCTCGATCTGTGGCATGCCGGCCGGCGCCGGTGGGATGCCCGTCAGGTTGAACTTGCCGAGGCTCTTGTTGTCGGACGCCATCGTCCGCTCACCCTGGAGGACATTGATCTCGACCTCCGGCTGGTTGTCGGCGGCGGTCGTGAACGTCTCCGACTTGCGGGTCGGGATGGTCGTGTTGCGCTCGATCATGCGGGTCATGACGCCACCCTTGGTCTCGATGCCGAGGGTGAGTGGCGTGACGTCGAGCAGGAGGATGTCCTTGACGTCACCCATCAGGACGCCGGCCTGCAAGGCGGCGCCGGCGGCGACCACCTCGTCGGGGTTGACACCCTTCTGCGGCTCCTTGCCGGTCAGTTCCTTCACCAGTTCGGCGACGGCGGGCATGCGCGTGGAACCACCGACGAGGACGACCTGTTCGATGTCGGACATCGACACGCCGGCGTCCTTGATGGCCTGCTGGAAGGGAGCTTTGGTCCGTTCGAGGAGGTCTTCGGTGATCTTCTGGAACTCCGAGCGCGACAGCTTGCGCTGGAGGTGCAGCGGCCCTTCCGACGTCGCCGTGATGAACGGGATGTTGATCTCCGTCTCGGACACCGACGACAGCTCGATCTTGGCCTTCTCGGCGTCCTCCTTGAGGCGCTGCATGGCCATGCGGTCCTTGGACAGATCGACGCCGTGGTCGTTCTTGAAACCGGTGACGAGCCAATCGATGATCGCCTGATCCCAGTCGTCGCCACCGAGCTGCGTGTCACCGGAGGTCGCCTTCACCTCGAACACGCCGTCGCCGATCTCGAGCACCGACACGTCGAACGTGCCCCCGCCCAGGTCGAAGACCAGGATCGTCTGTTCGTGGCCCTTGTCGAGGCCGTAGGCGAGCGAGGCGGCGGTCGGCTCGTTGATGATGCGCAGCACCTCGAGGCCGGCGATCTGGCCGGCTTCCTTGGTGGCCTGCCGCTGGGAGTCGCCGAAGTAGGCGGGCACGGTGATCACGGCCTGGGTGACGGGTTCGCCCAGGAACGCCTCGGCGTCACGCTTCAGCTTCATCAAGATGCGCGCCGAGATCTCCTGGGAGGTGTAGTCCTTGCCGTCCACCTCGATCGACCAGTCGGTGCCCATGTGGCGCTTGACCGAACGGACGGTGTGGTCGGGGTTCGTGATGGCTTGGCGCTTGGCGATTTCGCCGACGAGCACCTCGCCGTCCTTGAACGCGACCACCGACGGGGTGGTGCGTCCGCCTTCTGCGTTGGGAACGATGGTCGGCTCGCCGCCATCCAACGTGGCGATCACGCTGTTGGTGGTGCCGAGGTCGATGCCTACTGCACGGGCCATGGTGGTGTACTCCTTGGTTGACCGCGGGCATGGCCCGCTTGTTCTGAGTCTTTGTGAAGTTTATAACTTGAGTGGTGTACTGTCATATTCCCACGAATATGAGAAAGTTGAGCCAACTCGACTCAAGTTTGAGGGAATATTCCCGGGCTGTCAAGCCTTGAAACCGTTCCACACCCTTGGAGCCGCATGTCTGATATCACCACCACCTCCCTCCCGGTCCTGCCGCTGCGGAACGGCGTCGTGTTCCCCCACATGGTCGTGACCCTGTCGGTCGATTCGGAGGAGGGCAAGACCGCCGTGTCCGCGGCCCGCGCCGCCAAGACCCCGCTGCTTCTCGTGCCGCGCCACGAAGGCACCTACGCCAAGATCGGTACGATCGCCGAGATCCAGCCAGTCGCCGAAGGTGCGGGGGTGGTTGTGCGCGGCATCTCGCGGGCGCGCGTCGGCGCCGGTCGTACGGGCGATGACGGTGCGCTGTGGGTGGACACCGAAGAACTGCCCGACCTCGACTTCACCGACGAGTCCCTCGACGAACTCGTCGCCGAGTACCGGGCCATCGTGAGCGAGGTGCTCGAACTCAAGGGCATGGGGCCCGTGGCCGAGCGCATCCTCGGCATCGAGCATCCGGGCCAGCTCGCCGACCTGGCGGTCTACTCACC
The DNA here is from genome assembly GCA_041628225.1 of Acidimicrobiia bacterium. Lineage (GTDB taxonomy): Bacteria > Actinomycetota > Acidimicrobiia > Spongiisociales > JAENVV01 > JBFKPQ01. Next base: position 86,479 of record JBFKPQ010000001.1, read on the forward strand.
CGACCTGTCGCTCGAACAGAAGATCCAGCTGCTGGAGACGCCCGACGTCCACGAGCGGCTCGGCACCCTGATCGGATGGATGAACGACGTACTGGGCGAGCTGTCGCTGCGACGCAAGGTGCGCGAAGACGCTCAGGAGCGCATGGAGAAATCCCAGCGCGACTACGTGCTCCGTCAGCAGCTCGAAGCCATCAAGAAGGAACTCGGCGACGACTCGGCCGACCTGCCCGGCGAGTACCGCGCCAAGCTCGACGACCTCGACCCACCCGAAACGGTCCGGGCCGCCATCGAGAAGGAGATCGACCGGCTCGAGAAGATGAGCGAGCAGAGTCCGGAGCATTCGTGGATTCGCACCTGGCTCGACACGATGTTCGAGGTGCCATGGTCTGAGCACACCGAGGACCATCTGGAGCTCGGCGAAGCTCGCGACGTCCTCGACGCCGACCACACCGGCCTCGATGACGTCAAGGATCGGATCATCGAGCATCTGGCCGTCCGCAAGCTCCGCGCCGAGCGTGGCATGACCACCGAGGACATTGACGCCCGTCGGCGCACCGGGGCGATCCTGCTGCTGGTGGGGCCTCCCGGCGTCGGCAAGACGTCGCTGGGCGAGTCGGTGGCCCGCGCCCTCGGCCGCACGTTCGTGCGGGTGGCGCTTGGCGGGGTGCGCGACGAGGCCGAGATCCGCGGCCACCGCCGCACCTATGTCGGTGCCCGCCCCGGCCGGATCGTGCGAGCGCTCATCGACGCCGGATCCATGAACCCGGTGTTCCTGCTGGACGAGATGGACAAGGTCGGTTCCGACTGGCGCGGCGACCCGTCGTCGGCGCTGCTCGAAGTGCTCGACCCGGCGCAGAACCACACCTTCCGTGACCACTATCTGGAGACCGACCTCGATCTCTCCGACGTGTTGTTCGTCGCCACGGCCAACGTGCTGGAGACGATCCCGGCGCCCCTGCTCGACCGCACCGAGGTGATCCGCATCGATGGGTACACCGACGCCGAGAAGGTCGAGATCGCCCGCGACCATCTTCTGGATCGGCAGCTGGAGGCCGCCGGCCTCACCCAGCACGATCTGGCCGTGTCCGACGAGGCACTCGCCGCGGTCGTCGACCGATACACGCGAGAGGCGGGCGTGCGGGGCCTCGAGCGGCAGCTCGGCAAGCTGGCCCGCAAGGTGGCGACCAAGATCGCCTCCGACGAGACCGAGCGAGTCGAGCTCGGGCCGGATGACCTGACCGATCTGCTGGGCAAGCCCACCGTCCACCACGATGAGGTGGCCGACCGGACCGCGGTGCCCGGTGTGGCTACCGGTCTCGCCGTCACGGGAGCCGGTGGCGATGTGCTGTTCATCGAGGCAACCGCCATGGATGGCGAACCGGGCCTGACCATCACCGGGCAGCTCGGCGACGTTATGAAGGAGTCGGCGCAGATCGCGTTGAGCTACGTGCGTTCCCACGCCGACGCGCTCGGCATCGACCCGAAGGCATTCGAGCGCCGGTTCCATGTGCACGTCCCGGCCGGCGCCATCCCCAAGGACGGTCCGTCGGCGGGCATCACGATGACCACGGCCCTGGTCAGCTTGCTGACCGGCAAGACCGTCCGCAAGGAGGTCGGCATGACCGGCGAGGTGACGCTGCAGGGTTCGGTGCTGCCGATCGGCGGCGTGAAGCAGAAGGTGCTGGCGGCTCACCGGGCCGGCATCACCGAGGTGATCGTGCCGGCTCGCAACGAGATCGACCTCGACGACGTGCCCGACGAGGTGAAGGACCGGATGACCTTCTACGTCACCGACCAGATCGGCGACGTGTTGTCGGTAGCGCTCGGCGTCTAAGCGGTCATGGGGCCAGGGCGCCGAGTCCGGTGACGAGCACGAGGCTGAGGCCGAGCACCACCTGTTGGGCACCGATGATGGCGGTACGGGGCACCGGCCTCCGCAAGAAGATCAGGTGAGCGGCGGCCAGACCGGCGACGGCCGTCATGCCCCACACGGAGACCAGGCTCGTCACCCAGGCGGCACCTGCGAGCAGGACCGCGACGGCCTGCGCTCCGAGCCCCAATGCGATGGCTGCCGTCCCGCGTTTGGCGCGTTCGAGCTGTAGCCGCACGAAGGGGATCGTGGCGAGTGCTCGGGCCGCCGCAACGACCCACAGGCCGTAGGCGATCGACGCCGGTCGTCCACCGGCCAAGGCGATGGACGCGGCCACCGCCGCGATGCCGATGGTGCCCGCCAGTTCCGGGAGAAGCCGCCGGCTCCGGCTGCGTACGTCATACGAGAACGCCACCGCCACGAGCGGCGCGGCGAAGGCCAGCGGCATCCAGAACGGGTGAGCGGACGCCATCGTTGCCACGCCGAGGGCGAAGGTCAGCGCGATGAGTTCCCCGGCCGCCACCCGCTCGGCGAGCGTCGTCCGGGGTAGCCGCCGACCTCGTCGACGATCGACGGCGGCCAGCTTGAGCGGCGTCCGGGCGACGAACGACAGGAGCGCGGCGATGCCGAGTGCCATGCCGGCGAGGCTCGGCGCCACGAGCAGGCCGAGCAAGACTGGTTCCAGCGTGAGACTCCAACCTCCATGCTCGGCAGGAATGGCCACGCGAGACCAGCGCAGATGATCCGCCGAGATCTCGAAATCGGTCATGGGCCCGGTCAGGCTAGGACCGCCAGGTGAAGTTCTGGCTTCGGCGGCCGGTACGATTTCGGGGTGTTGGCCTACGACAGTCCGATCGGGACGCTCTACCTCACCGGGTCGGACGCCGGGTTGTCCGGCGTGTGGTTCGATCCGCCGGACGTGCCGGCACTCGAGGAGCGCAACGCCGTCAACGAGGCAGCCCGGCAGCTCGACGGGTACTTCGCCGGAACCAGGCATACGTTCGATCTGCCGCTCGCGCCGGCCGGAACCGAGTTCCAGCGGCGGGTGTGGACCGAACTCGAAGCGATACCGTACGGACACACGACGACATACGGTGACCTCGCCGCCCGGCTCGGTGACGTGAAGGCGACCCGGGCGGTGGGCCTTGCCAACGGCCGCAATCCGATCTCGATCATCGTGCCGTGCCACCGGGTGATCGGCGCCGACGGGTCCCTCACCGGGTACGGCGGCGGCCTCGACCACAAGCGCTGGCTCCTCGTGCACGAGGGAGCTCTCCTCGCCTGACACGCCGGTCCATCGAGCCGGTACGATCGTCCGGTGCGAACGCCCCGTAGCTCGATCCGGCTCCTCACCTATGTCGGGGTGGCAGGCCTGTCGTTCCAGGTGGCCCACTTCGGTGAGCACCTCGCCCAGTTCGCCTACTGGGTGGTCCATCCGACCTCGACGCCCTGGCTGTCGCCCTGGGCGGCCGCCTCGCGCGACGCGCTGTCGGCCGACCCGGCCATCGGGGTCGAGCTGCTTCACCTCCTGGGGAATGGGATCTTCCTGGGCGGGCTGCTGGCCCTGATGGCGGCGACGCGGCCAAGGGGCAATCCGATGCTGCGCATCGCCACCGTGCTGCAGGTCGTCCACGTCGCGGAGCACATCGCCCTGACGGTCACCCGAATGTTCTCGGGGTCGGCCATCGGGATCTCGACCGCGTTCGGCCTCCTGGAGGGCGGTCAACTCTCGTCATACCGCGTGTTGTGGCATTTCGTCGTCAACCTCATCGTGACCATCTATGCCGTCCGCGGACTCACTGGCGCGGTGCGCCGTGGGTTGGTCGGCGACCTCGTCACCGCCTCGAGGTGATGCCCACAACCGCACAGGCGCGGTGGCAGGAAGCTTTCGTCTATCGTTCATGCCGCGGTCGTCGCACGACGCCGCTCCCGTGGGCGTCTTCGCCCCCCCAAAGGAGAGATATGAAGCACTTCAAATTCATCCGGATCCTCGCATCGCTCACAGCGATGATGATGATCCTGGCCGCTTGCGGCGGTGATACGTCCGAAGGGACGACGGCCACGACGGCCGCGGAAACGCCGTCGGACGACCGCGGCAGCATCTGGGTGCTGCTACCGGACTCGGCGTCGTCAGCTCGCTGGGAGACCGATGACCGTCGGTTCTTCAAGGCCGCTTTCGAAGCAGCGGGACTCACCGAGGGCGCATCCGACGGTTTCACGATCGTCAACGCCGAAGGTGACACCAACACCCAGCAGGCTCAGGCCGAGCAGGCCATCAACGAGGGTGCCAGCGTCATTCTCATCGTGAACCTCGATTCCGCGTCGGCGGCCACGATCATCGACCAGGCCCGCGCGGCCGACGTCAAGGTGGTCGACTACGACCGTCTCACGATCGAGGGTCCCGGTGCCGACGTCTACGTGTCGTTCGACAATGTGCGAGTGGGCGCGACGATGGCCGAGGTGCTCGAGCCGGCCATCGACGGTCTCGGCATCGACAACCCGCAAGTCGTCCTGCTCAACGGTGGACCGACCGACAACAACGCCACGCTGTTCCGCGAGGGATACGGCTCGGTGGCCGATGCCCGCGCCGCAGCCGGCGACTGGACCATTGCCGCCGAGCAGGCCGTCCCGGACTGGGACAACCAGCAGGCTCTGACGATCTTCGAGTCGATCCTGGCCGATCTGGACCAGAACGTCGACGCCGTCTTCGCGGCGAATGACGGCCTGGCGGGTGCTGTGGCTGCTGCCCTCCAGACGGCTGGTCTGGATCCTGTGCCGCTCTCCGGTCAGGACGCTACGGCAGCCGGCATTCAGAACATCTTGCTCGGTTGGCAGACGATGACCGTCTACAAGCCGATCAAGGCCGAGGCCGAGGCTGCGGCGGCTGCCGCTCTGGCCCTGCAAGCCGGAGAGGACGTCACGGCCCTGACGGGTGACTTCGAGGTCACCACGATCAACAACGGGACGAACGACCTTCCGTTCATCGCACTGACCCCGATCGCCGTTACGGCCGACAACGTGGCCGAGACCGTGATCGCCGACGGGTTCCGGACCGTCGAGGAGATCTGCACGGGCGAGGTCGAGTCCACCGACTTCTGCACGTCGCAAGGCTGATGACGCGGATGGGGGACCTCCGATCGGAGGTCCCCCATCCCGTGTCCGACGAGGAGGGCTGACATCACAAACCAAGAGAGGCCGCTGCTCGACGGGAGAGGACTCTCGAAGAGCTTCGGCGCGGTGAGAGCGCTCTACAAGGTCGATTTCGACGTGTTTCCTGGCGAGGTCAACGCCCTGGTGGGCGACAACGGAGCCGGGAAGTCCACCTTGATCAAGGGACTGGCCGGGATCTACCAATTCGATGACGGAGAGATCCACTTCGAAGGTAACACCGTGCAGATCCATGAACCCAAGGACGCATCCCGGCTCGGCATCGAGGTCGTGTACCAGGACCTCGCCTTGGCTGACAACCTAGATGTCGTCGCCAACATGTACCTGGGACGCGAAGAGGTCAACGGTGTGATCCTCAACGAGGCGCTCATGGAGCGAACGGCTCGCGAAACGCTCGACAGCCTCGCCGTCACCACGCTCCAATCCGTCCGGCTTCCCGTCGCAGGCCTGTCCGGCGGCCAGCGGCAATCCGTGGCCGTTGCCAAAGCAGTGATGTGGAACTCCAAGGTCGTCATCCTCGACGAGCCGACCGCCGCCCTCGGAGTTGCCCAAACCCGCCAGGTGCTCGACCTCGTGAAGCGACTTTCCGAGCGTGGACTCGGCGTTGTGCTCATCTCCCACAACCTGCACGACATCTTCGAGGTGGCCGATCGCATCACGGTGCTCCGCCTCGGACAACTCGTCACCGTCTTCAATCGCCGCGAGACCAACCAACAAGAAGTGGTCCACGCCATCACGGCCGGCAAGCTCGAAAACGTCCCGGGAATGGCAGACGGATGACCCAACCGGACGCCCCGAAAGGCAGCTTCGGGCTCGACGCCCAGAGCGCTTCGGTGGGCGATTATCTGCGCGCTCGTCTCGTGGCGATCCGATCGGGTGATGTCGGCTCGGCTCCGATCATCTTCGGTCTCGTCGTGATCGTGGTGATCTTCCGGCTGCTCAGCGAGAACTACCTCACCGCCTTCAACGTCGTCAACATGATGCTCCAAGCCGGCGGCATCGCCACGATCGCCATCGGTGTCGTGTTCATCCTGCTGATTGCAGAAATCGATCTGGCCATCGCGTACAACTCGGCCGTGGCGGGCGTCCTCATGACGCTGCTCCTCCGACCCGATGGGGCGGATTGGCCGTGGTTCTTGGCCATCCCCGTCGCCCTCGCCGCCTCGACGTTGATCAGCCTCGCCATGGGAGTGATCGTCACCCGCGCCGGTGTTCCCTCGTTCGTCGTCACCCTCGCCGGAAACCTGGCGCTCAGCGGTGTCGTGTTGATTCTCACCACCCAGTTCTCGACGGCCGGCACGATTCGTATCCAGGATCCGGTTGCGATCGGTGTCGCCGGTTACTTCCTGCCCTCGATCTGGTCTTGGATCTTGCTGGCAGTCACCGTGCTGGCGTTTGCGTTCATTCAGTTCCGAAACGTGCAAGTGAGGAGGAGCCGGGGCCTTTCCATCACGCCGATCCCCGTCCTGGTGACGCAACTCGTGCTCCTGTCGGTCGTGGGTGCCGTTTTGGTCTCCTACTCAAACACCGATCGAGGCGTCCCTCTGCTGGCGGTCATCGTCGCCGGCTTCCTCGTCGTGTGGTCGTTCGTGCTCAACCGCACTCGCTTCGGGCGTCACGTGTTGGCGGTGGGTGGGAATCCCGAGGCCGCCCGCCGAGCCGGTATCAGCGTTGAACGCGTCCGGCTCGCCGTGTTCATGGTGGCCGGCTTCATGGCCGGGTTCGGTGGCATCGTGTTGGCGTCGCGCCTTCGGTCGGTGTCCCCGAGTCAAGGCGGCGCCTCCCTACTGCTCGACGTCATCGCGGCGGCAGTGATCGGCGGGACCAGCCTGTTCGGTGGGCGGGGCAAGGTCAGTTCCGCCCTGCTCGGCGCGCTGGTCATCGCGCTCATCAACAACGGAATGGATGGACTGGGCCTCAACTCGGGTATCAAGTTCGTGGTGACGGGCTTGGTTCTGCTGGGAGCCGTGCTCCTCGACGCGCTGTCCAGCCGAAGGGCCCGTCAGTCGGGCCGATGACCAAGCGGTGGGCGGGTCCCACGGTTCGTGCGACGGCGATGGTGGTCGCGGCCACCATCATCGCGCTCATCGGAGCCCAGGTCGGTAGCCAGGGCGGTTGGGTTCCGTTGGACCGTTCCACCGACACAGATTCGGGTGTCATGTTTTCGGACGTCGCGGCCGAGGTCGGCTTGGACGTCACACACGGCGCCTTTCGGTGGGGACTCTCCGCAGATCCCGTCGCCATGATGGGGGGTGGGCTGTGCTGGCTCGACTACGACGGCGACGGGTGGCTCGACCTGTTCGTCGTCGACACCTACGCCGAGGCGGAGTGGTCGAACTGGCAGGACGTCGGAGGGGTCCCGACGAGCAAGCTGTTTCGCAACGACGGCGGCTCGTTCGAAGACGTGACAGCCCCGACCAACGCGGGACTCCCAGTGCGCGGCCTCGGATGTGTCGCGGGCGACGTCGACGGAGACGGCGATTCGGATCTCTATGTCACCACCGCCACCGCCAATGCTCTTCTGCTCAACGATGGGAACGGCCGGTTCGAAGACGTGGCGGCGTTGGCAGGTGTCGACGCGTACGGCTGGCAATCCTCGGCGGCGCTCGGCGATCTCGACGGTGACGGCCTCGTCGACCTCTTCGTCGCCGGATATGTCAACCTCATACGACCCGTAGAGAGCTCGACAGAAGGGTTCCCGCGAACCTATGAGGCGCTTCCGGATCTCGTGTTTCGGAATCTGGGCGTGGGCGATGATCGGGTACCGCGGTTCGAGCGTGTGGAGGCCGGAGCGGAACCAACGGGGATGACCTATGGGCTCGGTTCGGTCATGACCGATATCGACTTCGATGGCGATCTCGACGTCTACGTGGCGAACGACACCGACCCGAACCAGCTCTACGTCAACGTGAGCGTGCCCGGGGAAATCAGGCTTCGCGAGGTGGGGGTAGAGGCCGGCGTGGCCGACGAGCACAGCGGCATGGGCGTGGCCGCTGCCGACCTGGATGGCTCGGGGACGATGGACTTGGCCGTGACGAATCTCGACTATCAGCTCCATGGCGTCTTCGTGAACGGCGGGGGATCGGAGTTCACGTCGGTGGGAGACGCATCGGGGTTCTCGGCGCTCGAAGGCGAGTACACGGGTTGGGGAGTGGCGGGCGCCGACTTCGACCTCGACAACGATGTGGATGTGTTGGTCGTCAACGGGAATGTGCCCGTGATGTACCCCGAGGCGGACCGGCAGCCGCTCCAGCTCTTCGAGAATGCGATGGGTACGACCGGAGCGTTGTCCTTTCGCGGTGCACCCGTATCGGTCGGCCTGACCGCCATCGGACCGATCATCGGGCGCGGAGCAGCCGTGGCCGACTTCGACAACGATGGAGATCCCGACGTCGCCGTCACACAAGTCGGCGGCCCGCTGCTGCTCTTGCGCAACGACCGGTCGGGCGGCGCCACGCTCACGATCTCGTTCGATCGGTTCTCGCCGGGAGCACGCGCCGTCGTGACCCTCTCGGACGGGTCACGACTGGTCAGGGAGGTGCACGCCGGTTCGAGTTACCTCTCCACGGAGGACCCTCGGCTCTTGTTCGGGCTCGGCGACGCCCCGAGGGTGTCGCGTGTCGAAGTCACGATGCCAGGCGGCTCGGTGGTGACGCTCGATGACCTCCCGGTCAACGTCGTCGTCACGATTCCCTGACCGTCCGGTCCCGTGTACGGGCCTAAGCTCAGCGGCGATGGAGCCGGTCACGATCATCGACGTCTCACCCCGCGACGGGCTGCAGAACGAGTCGGCCGTCTTCTCGACCGATGACAAGCTGGCCCTCATCGACCGGGTCACGGCCGCCGGGATCACGGCCATCGAGGCGACCAGCTTCGTCCATCCCAAGCTCGTCCCGGCCATGGCCGACGCCGACGACGTCATGGCGCGGCTCGAACGCCGTCCCGGCGTTCGATACATCGGTCTCGTGCTCAACGAACGCGGCATGGAACGCGCGGTGGCCGCCGGAGTCGACGAGGCCAACATCGTGGTGGCCGTCTCCGACGAGTTCTCCGTCAAGAACCAGGGTATGTCCGCTCGGGCGGGCGCCGCGATGGCCGTGAAGGTCGCCCAACTGGCGCGGCAAGCCGGCATCGAACCATCCGTCACGATCTCGACGGCCTTCGGCTGTCCGTTCGAAGGCGAGATCGCCGTGGGCCGACTCGTCGACATGGTGAAAGCCATCGGGGAAGCCGACCCGGTGCGCATCAACGTCGCCGACACCATCGGAGTGGCCGCCCCGACGGACGTGATCGAACGCGTCCGAGCGGTGCGTCCGCACGTCGGTGTGTCCGTGCTCGGCGCCCACTTCCACAACACTCGCAACACCGGCTACGCCAACGCGGTGGCCGCCTTCCAGGCCGGCGTGCGCGTATTCGATGCCAGCCTGGGAGGGATCGGTGGTTGCCCGTTCGCGCCCAACGCCACCGGCAACATCGCCACCGACGACTTGGCGTACCTGTTCGCCCGCATGGGCATCGACACCGGCCTCGACCTCGACCGGCTCATTGCGGGCTCCCACTGGCTCGAAGGACCGCTCGGCAAGCCGGTACCGGCGCTCGTGCCGAAGGCGGGGCCGTTCCCATCATGAATGACCGCCTCACCGACCTCCGCTCCCGGCGCACCGGGTACAAGTGGGCCGAACACGGCGCCGACGTCATCCCTGCCTGGGTCGCCGACATGGACTTCTCCATCGCTCCCGCCGTCGTCGAGGCTCTCGAGGGTTGGCTGGCCGAAGGCGACTTCGGGTACACCCATCCTGACGACGCCGACCTGGTCACAGAAGCCGGGCGCCGCTGGTATGCCGACCATCACGGCTGGGATCCCGACCCGACCCGCATGCGGGTGTTCGGCGACGTCATGCAGGGTGTGGCGGCCGCGATCGAGGCGTTCACGGAACCGGGCGACGGTGTCATCTTGCAGACGCCGGTGTACCACCCGTTCTGGTGGGCCATCGAAGGGGCACATCGCCGGATCGTCGAAGCGCCGCTCACCGATCGTGAGGACGGCTACCGGGTGACGCGAGCAGCATTGGAGTCGGCCGTTGCCGCGGGTGGGAAGCTCCTCCTCTTCGCCAACCCGCACAATCCGACCGGCCGGGTCTTCTCGGCCGAGGAACTTGCCACGATCGCCGACGTGGCCGAAGCCCACGACCTCGTGATCGTGGCTGACGAGATCCATGCCGACCTCGTGTACGAGCCGCACCGGCACATCCCGCTTGCGGCGTTCTCTTCGGCGGCCGCGGCTCGTATGGTCACGCTGTTCTCGCCGTCGAAGGCGTTCAACCTGGCCGGTGTCGCATGCGCGGTGGGAGTCTCGGGCACGCTGGCGATGGACGAGGCGTTCGACCGGTTGCCGACGTGGTTGATGGGTCACGTCCGCCGTTCGGCGATGCTCGCTGCGACCGCCGCCTGGACACACGGCGAACCGTGGCTCGCCGAAACCCGCGAGGTGCTGGCCGCCAACCGAGAGCGGGTCGCAGAGTGGGTGACCGGCGACCGACGGGTCGGTTTCCGAGCGCCGGACGCCACCTATCTGGCCTGGCTGGATTTCCGACCCCAGGGATGGGACACCGAACCGGCCCACCGGCTACTCGAACAGGCCGGCGTGGCCCTCAGCCCCGGCACGCAGTTCGGCGGCGCGGGCCATGCCCGACTCAACTTTGCCACCTACCCCGAGGTCCTCGACGAGATCCTGCGTCGCCTCGGCACCGCACTCGAGGAGGACTGATATGGATCTGGTGATGGTCGTCGAGATTCCCAAGGGGAGTCGCAACAAGTATGAGATGGATCACGAGTCCGGCGAGATCTTCTTGGACCGGATGCTGTTCACGGCCACCCGGTATCCGGCCGACTATGGATTCATCCCCGAGACCCACGCCGAAGATGGCGACCCGCTCGACGCCCTGGCGCTCGTGTCGGAACCCACGTTCCCTGGCTGCCGGGTGCGGATCCGTCCGATCGGTTTGTTCGAGATGGAAGATCAGGGTGCCCCCGACCACAAGGTGCTGGGCGTGCCATTGGGCGACCCCGTGTGGCGGGACGTTCTCGACCTCGACGGAGTGCCGTCGCATCTCCTTCATGAGCTCGAGCACTTCTTCGCCGTGTACAAGGACCTCGAAGACAAGAAGACCGCCACGAAGGGATGGCACGACGCGTCCGTGGCGCATCGGGTCATCGAAGCCTCCCACGCCGCCTATCGCGCCTGACCCGAATCTGTCGGCGCCGGGCGGTATCGTGCCAGCACGATGACCGACGAAGCTGCTGCCGAAGACACCCGAGGCACGACCACCTCGGCGTTCGGGGTGGGCAAGCGGGAGAACCACGATGCTTCGGCGTTCTACGCCCGGTTCACCGCTCCCGAGGTGTCGGACGACGACACGCTGGGCCCACGTCCGAGCGAGCTGGAGCTGCCCGATCCGCCGTGCATCGTCGGCGACGCCCGCAACATGGCGGCGGTGCCCGACGGTTCGGTGGCGTTGGTCGTGACGTCACCGCCGTACTTCGTGGGAAAAGAGTACGAGCAGGCCGTGATCGGCACGGGTGAGGTCGCCCGACCCGAGGTGCCGCGGTCGTACGTCGAGTATCTCGAGATGCTGCGCGACGTCTTCGCCGAGTGCAAACGGACGCTCGAGCCGGGCGGACGGATCGCCGTCAACGTCGCCAACCTCGGCCGCAAGCCGTACCGGAGCCTGTCCGCCGATGTCATCCGCATCCTCCAAGACGACCTCGGACTGCTCCTGCGCGGCGAGATCATCTGGCAGAAGGCCGACGGAGCGTCCGGATCGGTGGCGTGGGGATCGTTCAACAAAGCCACCAACCCGGTGCTGCGCGACATCACCGAGCGGGTCATCGTGGCCTCGAAGGGTCGGTTCGATCGAGCTCGGTCACGCCAGCAGCGCATCAAGGACGAGTACCCCCACGAGAACACCATGCCGGTGGACGAATTCATGGAGGCGACCCTCGACGTCTGGCGTATCGATGCGGAGAGCGCCCGTCGGGTCAAGCACCCGGCACCCTTTCCGGTGGAGCTGCCGCGCCGGCTCATCGAGCTGTACACGTTCGAAGACGACCTGGTTCTCGACCCGTTCCTCGGCTCCGGCACCACACTGGTCGCGGCGGTCCGGTCGGGACGGCGAGGCGTCGGTTACGACCTGGACCCGGACTACGCGGAGATCGCAGCGCATCGCTACCGGGCCGAGCAGAAGCGGCATCGGCGCCAGCGTCAGACCGAGAGCATCCACCAGGAGCGCCTGGCCCTCATGCTGCCGCCAGAGTCGACGCCCGAAGAGCGTGCCGACCACTTCCAGCGTCGCGCCAGCAAGGAAGGGAAGAAGGCTCAGGACCTCGCCAAGCAGGTCCTCGAAGAAGCCGGCTTTCAGATCGTCGACGAGGCCTACAAACTGCCGCGCTCGGGAGTTCACTTCAACTTCCGCGTCGTCGACGCCAACGGCGATCGCGACTACCTCGTCGATGTATCCGGCGCCTTCACGACTGCCCGCCCCGGCCTGTTGCGCACGGACACCCTCTGGAAGACGCTGGGCCGCGCCCACGTGCTCAAGTCACTCGACGAAGAAGCCCGCCTGCTCATCATCACATCGAACCTCCCGCGGCCCGGGTCCGACGGTGACAAGGCGTTGCACGCGGTCGGGCCGGGCAGCGTGTGGGATGCCATCGAGATGTTCGATGCCGACGGCGTCAACCGCCTCGAGTCGTACGCCGAGGGCCACGTCGACCAACTCCCTGGATTCTGGACGGAAAGCGAACTCGAGAGCCGTCGCGACGAGCAGGCGTCCCGCTACTGGCACGACGAAGAATGAACGGCGTCGCTTACGCGGTCGTCCGGACTGACCCACCGGAGGTGTACCTCGCCGACGACGTCGACATCCTCCAGCGGTTGCTCGCACTCGAACTCGTCGCCAACACCGACCCGAGAACGCTGAGCTCCGACGGTGCCTCCGACCTACGGTCGGCCCTCCTCGACGAGCGCTGGGCCGACGCCGTCGTCACCTGGATGGATCTGGCCGATACGCCGGTCGATGTGTACACGTTCCTGCCGGTGTTCTCGCGCGACGAGCTGCCGTCGGAGTTGATCGGCGCCCAGTTGCAGTTCCGCCGGCTGTTTCGCGACGCCTGACCGTGCCGACGCTCCGCACCGAGATCACGGAGATCGTCACCGGTCTCGGCATGTTCGACTACCCCGACCTGGGCCACGCCCTCGAGGTTCGCCCACGCCACTTCGCCAACGTGCCCGACGACGCGTACGAACGATTGGCCGCCGCGTACCGGTCGGGCACGGATGCGGGCCTCATGGCCCACGCCTGGGAGAACGGCGTCCGGTTCGCTCGCTCGATGGAGGGCCTGCGCGGCCGACCTCCGTGGCTCGTCGAGTGGAAGGGAAGCCACAAGCCGCCCGGCTACGAGCAACTGCCCGCGGACCTGCGCGTCGACCACGTGTACCTGGTGTCGTGCAAGTACGGGTCGAACATCCTCACCAATTCCTCGCCGGCCAACCTGTTCGACCGTGCCCTCGGCGACCGGGCCGACGGCACCGGAGACTGGTTCGCCGATGTGGCGCCCGACGCCTACCAACAGCTGTACGACGCCTGCCGTCCGCTCGTCGAGATGCGATTGCCCGACCACGTCACCGACCTCGACCAGAGCGACCGGGATGTGCTGAAGGCCGCCATGCCACGACGTCTGCAAGGTGAGGCACTCGTGGCGTACCGCGGGTTCGCCGACGCGGTGGCGGCAGCTTCGTCGGACCGGTGGTCGGCCGCGCTGCCGAACAGCCGCGCCCGAGAGCAGATGGTGTGGCGCCTGCTCCGTCTCGAAGCCGCCCCGTACTTCGTGCTGGGCGAATCGGCCGACAGCCGAGCGTTGGCCTACCGGGTGTCGACACCGTGGGACCTACGGGCGACCTACCGGTTCCGGTCGTTCACCCAGTGGGGCGAGACCGACCGCGGCCAGCCGGTGGTGGGGTGGCGGGCCGTGTTCCAAGACTTGGGGTCGGGTATCGAACGCACCGTCGAGGGCCACGTCGAGGTGCGATGGAGTCACGGCAAGTTCGCTCGACCACCGGAGGCGAAGGTGTACCTCGATACGCCGCACCATCAAGTCCCCGGCTACGTTCCCCTCGTCCTCCCGCGTGGCGACAACCTGTTCGGTGGGTCATGAAGCGCCCCGAACTGCGATTCGCCGGACCGGTGCTCGACGCGGCGCAGCCGCTCGAACTCGCCGCCTTCTATGAGCGGCTCCTCGGCTGGCCCATCGTCCGCTCGGAAGGCCCGCGAGCCGGGTACCCGCCCGAAGATGGCTGGGCGCTGCTTCGCTCGCCGGACGGCACCCAGAAGATCGAGGTCCAATGGGAACCCGACTACCTACCGCCGACGTGGCCGTCAGAGGCGGGTCGGCCGTTGATGATGATGCACCTCGACTTCGGCGTTACCGACGTCGACGAGGGTGTGCGCTGGGCGGTCGAGTGCGGTGCCACCGTCGCCGGCCACCAGCCCCAAGTCGACGTTCGCGTCATGCTCGACCCCGAGGGCCACCCGTTCTGCCTGTTTCTCGACGGTGATCAGGCGCTCGCCGACTAGACCGCCGCGTACCGGCGAGCGAACTCTCGCACCTGTTGGTTGAAGGCGGCCGGCCGCGTGACACTGCAGGCGTGACCTGTGTCTTCCACCGTGGCCACCTCCACGTCGGGGCGGGCGGCGAGCAGGTCGGCTTCCTCGTGAGTTCGTGGCGAAGGGCGAGGCGATTGAGTTCCAGTACCGCCTCGGGGTCGACCTCGTCGTATTCGCGGATCTCCATGTCTCGATTCCACCACGCGCTCGTCGGTGGCGGGCGGCTCGCGGCCGAACACCTGGCTCAGGACGTCACCTGTCGATGATCCCCGCCACGAGGAGCAGGAGCGCGGTCAGGCTGAGGCCGTCGCTGATGGCTTGCCGAGCCACCAGGTCGGCCACCTCGGTGCGGGTCACCCACCGCACCTGCCGGACCTCGTTCGGATCGAGGTCACCCTCTCGATTCGCGGCCCGCGCCACCGCCACATAGAAATCCGCCGTCGTCATACCGGCCATCGGCCGATAGCGGTACGCGACGGCGACGTCCGAGACCGCGTAGCCGGTCTCCTCGAATGTCTCCCGAGCTGCGGCGTCCTCGGTGGTCTCGCCAACGTCGATGCGGCCCGCCGGAATCTCCCAGCCGATCGAGTCGGTGGGGTAGCGATACGCCTCGATCATGAGCAACCGGTCAGCCTCGTCGAACACGAGCACGCCGACAGCGGGACTCGGGAAGTCGACGACGTGGTAGTCGTCGATGACGAGCCCACCCGGCATCTGCACGCGGTCGAGATGCAGAGCCACGTAGTCCGAGGAGTAGACCGTCCGGCGGTCGTGGCGTGTCGGTCGATCGGGCGGCACGCGCCGCACCCTACCTACGGCATCGCCAAGAAACGTTCGCCGCCCGTGCCCAGGTGTCGTACCCGCAGCAACAGTTCTCCGGCATCTTCCGGGACCGCGCGACAGATGATGCCGACGGCCGAATCACCCGGCGCCAGATCTTCGGCACCTTCCGTGAGGGTTCCGTACTGCTCCGTTTCGCAACTCGCATCGGTGCCGTATTCGGTCGAACCGTCGACGAGCGCGAACTCCAGGACGTCGCCGTAGCGGATCGAGGATTCGGGCCCTGTGTAGGTGAGTCCGATGCCGACCGTTGCGAGCCGGTTGCCCGAGGCGGCGGGATCTCCTCCGAGCTCCACGATGATCTCTTCGTCGTCGGCCGTCGCAAACGTCACGTTGATGAGCCAGCCATCGAGGTCGGCGATGAATCCGTAGTCGATCGGGTCATCCGGCGAGGTGCCTTCTGCCGAGAGATCATTGGAGGAAGGCCGGATATCGGCGCATTCGGCCATCCTCCAGCCGTCTTCATAGACCCACTCGGCCGGTACCGACTCGCGGAACGGTTCGGCGGTTCCGACGACCTCCAGCGTCACCGTCGCCGAGTCCCCTTCGAACGATGTGATCGTCACGTCACCTGGCTCCAGACCAGACAGGTCGATATTGGCGAGATCGATGCTGAACCGGCGGCCATCGAGGAACGACTCGACGGCAGGAAAACCGAGATCCGTGCGACAGTCGACCGTGAGAAGGTCGAACCAGGCTGCGTCGTCGGCGGACCGGAAGGCTTCGAACGCCGCGATGGCGGCGTTCTCGAGATCTGCCTCCGTTCCGACCCCACCGCCGCCAGGCGGAAGCCCGGCCGTGCCCTCGTCCGGTTCGGCCTCGCCTCCACACGCCACCCAGACCAGCACCAGCAGCGCAAACAACGTTGCTCTCTTCATGCAACCCCCCTTTCGTGCGAGGCTACCCACGCCGACGAGCTCGTGGCGGTGGGTGATCGCCCGGTGCCAGCCGGGTTGCTCGACCTGGCCGTGCCACGTGTGTGGTGTGCGGAATACACTGGCGGCACCACCTCGCATCGGAGTGATTCCATGGCCGTCGCCACGCCAGACCCCCTCGACTTCTTCGACCTGCGGTCGCAGCTGTCCGACGAGGAGCAGATGATCCAGGACACCGTCCACCGCTTCGTCCACGACAAGGTCCTGCCCGACGTTGCCGACTGGTTCGAGGAGGGAACGTTCCCCATCGAGATGGCGAAGGAACTGGGCGCGTTGGGCCTTCTCGGCATGCATCTAGAGGGATACGGATGCGCGGGCACCAACGCGGTGTCGTACGGGCTCGCGTGCCTGGAACTCGAAGCCGGCGATTCGGGGCTCCGCAGCCTCGTTTCGGTGCAGGGATCCCTCGCCATGTTCCCCATCTGGAAGTTCGGATCCGAAGAGCAGAAGCACGAGTGGCTGCCGCGCATGGCGGCCGGCGAGGTCATCGGATGTTTCGGCCTCACGGAACCCGACTCCGGTTCGGACCCCGGCTCGATGCTGACCCGCGCCAAGCGCGATGGATCCGACTGGATCCTCAACGGGCGCAAGATGTGGATCACCAACGGCAACGTGGCCCAGGTGGCCATCGTGTGGGCCCAGACCGACGAGGGGATCCGCGGGTTCATCGTCCCCACCGACACGCCCGGGTTTTCCGCCAACCTCATCCACAAGAAGCTGTCGCTGCGGGCGTCGATCACCTCCGAGCTAGTGCTCGAGGATGTACGGCTGCCCGACCACGCCGTTCTTCCAGACGTCGTCGGGATGCGCGGCCCACTCAGCTGCTTGAGCGAAGCTCGCTACGGCATCGCCTGGGGGTCGATGGGTGCGGCGCGCGCCTGTTACGAGGCGGCGCTCGATTACGCCAAGGAGCGTGAGCAGTTCGGCACCCCGATCGCGGCGTTCCAGCTCACCCAGGACAAGCTCGTCCAGATGCTCATCGGCTACACGCAGGGCCTCCAGACGGCGTTGCGGCTCGGGAGGCTGAAGGACGAGGAACGGGTTCACCCTGCCCACATCAGTTTCGGCAAGAAGGCCAACGTTCGTGCGGCGCTCGAGATCGCGCGGTCGGCCCGGTCCGTGCTCGGAGCCAACGGCATCACCCTCGAATACCCGGTGATCCGCCACATGAACAACCTCGAATCGGTCTACACCTACGAGGGCACCAACGAGATCCACACGCTCATCCTCGGTCAGACCATCACGGGGTTGCCGGCCTTCAAGCGGGAACGATGAAGCGCCCGCCGATCCGTGTCCTCGACCTGGCCGGGTCGCCCTTCGCCATGGGTGAGCGTCACGGCGAGGCCCATGCAGCAGAGATCCGCCACTATGCCGACGAACGGATCGGTCTGATCTCGTCCGGCAAGTGGGGAGGCACGGCCCTCGACCGGGCGGACGTCCTCGCCATCGCGGACGGCACCCTCGGCGCCCACGCCGCCTATTCGCCGGCGCTGCACGCTGAGATGGAGGGGCTGGCGGCGGGTTCGGGTCTCACACTCGCCGAGCTGGTGGTCGTCGGAGGGTTCACCGACTTCGTCGACACGGTCGTGGCCCATGTAGGAGCGACCCCGCCCGACGAAGTGCTCGAGGACGACTGCACGGCCTTCATCGTTCCTGACCATCGGGCCGGCGGCGCCGGGTTCTTCGGTCAGACGTGGGACATGCACGACACGGCCACCGGACACATCGTGCTGTTGCGTCTGGAACCGGACGACGCTCCGCGCTCGCTGGTGTTCACGACCGTCGGCTGCCTCGGCCAGATCGGCATGAACGAGTCGGGCATCGCGGTTGGCATCAACAACCTGATGGCTCTCGACGGTCAGGCCGGCGTTACGTGGCCGACCGTCGTGCGGGAGGTGCTGCGCCAGACGACGATCGACGGCGCCCTCGACGCGATCACCCGCGCCGACCTCGCCGGGGCGCACAACTACTTGATCTTCGACGCCACCGGCCGTGGCTACAACGTCGAGGCGATGGCCACTCGCCATGTCGTCACCGAACTTGGTGCCGAGCCGATCGTGCACACCAACCACGTCCTCGCCGACGAGAACCGGTCGGTGGCGATGGAACGCCCCGACGAACTCCAAGCGAGTTCCGAAGCGCGCCTCGCTCGGGCCCAGGACGTGCTCGCCCAGGGAGACATCACCGTCGAGGACCTCATGGACCTCACCCGCGACCCCGACGCCGTGTGCCAGATCAGCCGTGAGCCGTGGCACATCGAATCCTGCGGTGCGGCGATCATGCGGCCCCGCACCGGCGACTTCTGGGCCGTGTGGGGAGTCCCCTCGGCGAACCAGTTCGAGCACTTCTCGCTGGCAGCCCAGCGTGCCTGAGCTGACGTACGAACATCCCCGGGCCGAATGGGTCGACAAGCTCGAAGCGATCGAACTCGCCTGCTTCCCCCAGGCCGATCCGGCAGATCTCCTGAGTGCAGCCGACCTCCGTCGGTACTGCGAGGTGTTTCCCGAAGGCGGATATGTCGCGCTCGACGGCGACGAGCCTGTCGGCATGGGCCTCGGGATCTTCGTCGACTTCGACTTCGACCAACCGCAGCACACGATCCACGAGATCGCCGGTGAGCACCAGTGTGAGAACCACGACCCGGATGGAGACTGGTACTACGGCATCGACATCACCGTGCATCCCGATCACCGCAAGCGCGGTATCGGGCGGCGCCTGTACGAGCTGCGCAAGGACGTCGTCCGGCGTTTCGACAAGCGCGGGATCATCGCCGGCGGGTCTATGCCCGGATACCAGCACCACCGCCACCTGACGATCGACGAATACGTCGCCCAGGTGGTGGCAGGCGACCTGTACGACCCGACCCTGTCGTTCCAGCTCGCCAACGGCTTCGAGGTGCGAGGTCTGCTCGAGGGTTACATCGACGATCCGGCCGACGACGGTTGGGCGTCGCTCATCGTGTGGGAGAACCCGGACTGGAGCGGCTCCGAGTGACCGACTGGCTCGACCGCCTCGAGGTCGGGCTGCCGATGACCACCGCCGAGCTCTCCGCCCGGCGCTGGGATGTTGTGGTGGTCGGCGGTGGACACAACGGTCTGACCGCCGCGGCATACGTGGCCCGGGCCGGCCGGTCGGTGCTCGTCCTCGAACGTCGTGACCGTCTCGGTGGTGCTGCCACCCTCGAGGAGTCATGGCCCGGCTACGTGATCTCGCCGTGTGCCTACCTGGTCGGACTTCTGCATCCCCGAGTCGTCGCCGAGTTGGACTTGAAGCGTCGTGGTGTAGAGATCGTGATGGGTGATCCGACGTATTTCGCCCCATTCGAGGATGGGCATCACTTCACGGCCTGGGCGGATCGCGATCGCACGGCGGCCTCGATTGCCGCGTTCGCTCCGCAAGACGTCGATGGGCATTTCGCCCGAGAGGCGCTGTTCAGCCGCCTGCGCGATGCCCTGCGGCCAGACGACGACCGCGACCTCTGGCTCGCCGTGTCACCGACCCGCGCCGACATCGAAGCTCGGCTCGGGAACGACATCGAGATGCTCCGCCTGCTCTTCGAAGAATCACAGGTCGACAACTTGCGGCGGTTCTACACCGACGAACGGATGGTGACCGCCTACGCCGGACAGGGCATCATCGGCACCAACGCCTCGCCCTTCGATGCCGGCACCGCTTCGGTGGATTTCCACCACGCCTCGGGTCGCCAGGAAGGTCAGGCGGGCGGGTGGGGTTTCGTCATGGGCGGCATGGGGGTCGTATCGGCCGCGCTGGCGGACGCCGCTGCCGAGGCCGGCGCCGTGATCGCCTCCGGGACTCCCGTGGGTGCGATTCTCCCCGGCGTCGGTGTCGAACTCGAGTCGGGCGATGTCATCCGAGCCGCCACCGTGATATCGAATGCCGATCCCGTCCGCACCGCTCGTCTGCTCGGCGGAGCCGCCGGTGGGTTCGGTGCACGGGCGGACGCCGTCCCTCACCAGAGCGCCGCCGTGAAGGTCACGTACGCCCTCGGAGCGCTCCCAGACTTCGGCGCGCGGCACGCCACGCTCGCCCAGGTGGAGATCAACCGGTCGGTCGACGCGCTCCACGAGTCATACGAGGCGGCTCGCCGCGGTGCCATCACCGACGAGCTGTGGTGCGAGCTGTACTTCCAGACGCCCTACGACCCGTCGATCGCTCCACCCGGCAAGCACGTGATGTCGGCCTTCTGTCAGTACGTGCCGTACGCCTGGGCGGACGGCAGGCCGTGGGATGCGCACCGCGCCGAGGTCGGCGCGGCGGTCACCCGATCTATCGAGCGGTTCGCCCCCGGTTTCGGGTCACTGGTCGAACACATCAACGTCGAAGGACCGCCCGACCTCGAAGAGAAGATCGGGCTGACCGGCGGGCACATCTTCCACGGCGAGATCCTCCCCGAGCACCTGTGGGATCGGCGGATCGGCTACCGGACCGGTGTCGACGGCGTGTATCTGTGCGGCGCGGGCACCCATCCCGGTGGCGCGGTCACTGGCGCCAACGGCCGCAACGCGGCGCGGGTCGTACTCGCCGACCTGGCTCAGCCCGCCTGATCCTCGGAGTACTGCTTGGCGATCGTCTCGAGCAGTTCTGAAGCGGCCGCCAGGCGCCCATGGATGGCCAGTCCGTGCGCGGCCGCCCGCCGATCCTTACCCTCGCTATGACGTTGGGCGGCCGTTCGGGCGTGGGCTACGGCCTTCTCGCATTCGTCGGCGATGCGGCTGTATCGGTCGATGATCTCCCGTTCGATCGGCGTCGGCTCGTCTTCGGGTTCGGGCTGGGCCGGCAGCTCGGGTGGTCCCTCGGCGATCGCGGCCTTCGCCTGTTCGATCGTGAACCTGCCATGCGTCACTTCGCGGCCAACGACCATCCCCGCCACCCGGCGTCCGTCGGTTTCGACACCCATCACCGATCGGAGGTCGTCGAGGTTGCGAACCCCACCGGCGGCGATGACCGGTTCGTCGATGATCGCCAGGGCATCTTCGAGGATGGACAGGTTGGGAGGCTCCAGGAGGGCGTCACGGCCCGCCTCGGCGATGAGGAAGGCGGCGGCGCCCGCCGACGACATGTCGAGCAACACCTCCTCGAGAAAGCGGCCGCTGTTCTGGCGCCACCCGCGGGTCGCGATCTCTTCGTTGGGCCGGACGTCGAGCGCCACGACGATCGTGTCGGGATGGTCGCGGCACAGGTCGTAGACCATGAGCTGATCCTCGATGGCGGCGGTGCCCATCACGACCCGCCACGCGCCCGCGTCCAGAAGTCGCACGACCTCGGCGGGAGACCGAACGCCGCCCGCCACTTGGACGGGCACCGACGCGGCCGACATGAGTGAGTCGATCAGC
The DNA here is from genome assembly GCA_041628225.1 of Acidimicrobiia bacterium. GTDB lineage: Bacteria > Actinomycetota > Acidimicrobiia > Spongiisociales > JAENVV01 > JBFKPQ01. The sequence goes on from JBFKPQ010000001.1 coordinate 108,308, forward strand.
GGCCGGTTTCGGTAGTCGCGGTGCGCGGCCGCATCGAGATCGACGACGTGGAGGTAGTCGACTCCCTGAGCGATCCAGTTCTTGGCGCGGGCGATCGGGTCGTTGTCGAGCGGGATGGCGCCTTCAATGTTGCCGCGGGGGAGGCGGACGGATTTGCCGTCGAGGATATTGACGCGCGCGTAGAGGTCCATGGGGTGACCTTATCGCGCCGTCGTGGCCAGCCGCCGAGTAGGGATGGATTTGTTCATGCGGATACAGGCCACGGCCGCAAGTTCGCGTGCCTAGGCTCGAACCACCGAAGGTCAGAGGAGAACGGAACGTGCGGTACCGCAAGCTCGGCAAGTGGGGTGTGAAGGTCTCGGAAATCGCCCTCGGCGCGTGGACCACATACGGCGACAGCGTCACCGATCTGCCGCGCATCAAAGAGATCGTGAAGACCGCCTACGACGGCGGCGTGAACTTCTTCGACAACGCCGACGTGTATGCGATCGGCCAGGCCGAGGAGGTCATGGGAGAGGTGTTGGCGCCGTACCCTCGCCACACGCTCGTGCTGTCGACGAAGGCGTACTGGCCGATGTCCGACGACGTCAACGATCGAGGCCTGAGTCGCAAACACCTCCGCGAGTCGATCGACCGTTCACTGCGTCGCATGCGACTCGACTATGTGGATCTGTATTTCGCCCACCGATATGACGACGGCACGCCGATGGAGGAGATCGTCACGACCTTCTCCGGCATGGTCGACGCCGGCAAGATCCTCTACTGGGGGACGTCGGAGTGGCCCGCCGCCCGGATCGCCGAAGCCGTGGCGTTCGCCAACGGACACGGCCTGCATCCTCCCGTCGTCGAGCAGCCGCAGTATTCGATGCTGTACCGGTCGCGGGTGGAGGAGCGCATCTTGCCGATCACGGATTCGGCAGGCATGGGCGTGGTGGTGTGGAGCCCGCTCGCCATGGGCATGCTGACCGGCAAGTACGACGATGGGTTGCCCGCCGGGGCGCGCCTGTCCGACAACGAGGCGTTCCGCGAGCAGATCATCTCGGATGAGAATCGTCGCAAGGTGGTGGCGCTGAAGGCGGTGGCTGGCGATCTCGGGATCAGCCGTGCCCAGCTGGCGCTGGCCTGGGTACTGCGCTCCGGTTCGATCACCTCGGCGATCACCGGCGCCACCCGTCCCGGTCAGATCGAAGAGAGTTTGGGCGCATCCGGCGTCGATCTCGACGACTCGACCGTGGGTCGCATCGACGACATCCTGGCCGGCTGATCAGGCTGGCTTGTTCTCGAACGTTCCCCGGATGCGCGGATACTTCACGGGCGCATGCACGTGGCAGAAGTCGCGTTTGTTGTAGCGGGACAGTCGGGTGTCGCATTCGACGTTTTCGCAGACGCGTCCGGTGCCGTACGTCTTGGGCGATCGAGCGCGACCGATGGGTCGTTGAGCGGTGAGGGCGCTGTCCATGGCGTTAGCTCCTTTCCGAGAGCTGACCGGCGTTCCTACCGCCTCCCACCTTGGGCGGACCATCTGAACGGCCCATCAACAGAGTATGAAGATTGCATGAGAACTCAGACGGTCGGAAGGGTGAATCCGACCACGGCGCCGCCGTCTTCGGACTCGGCAAACGCAGTGCCGTCGTGGCCTTCGGCCACCTCGCGGACGATCGCCAAGCCCAGGCCGGAGCCTGGCATCGTCCGGGCTTCGTCGGCGCGGTAGAAGCGGTCGAACACGTGGGGCAGCGCCTCGGGCGGAATACCCGCGCCGTGGTCGCGCACCGATATGCGTCCGTCGGCGACCGTCACCTCGATCGGGCGACCATTCGTGTTCCACTTTCGTGCGTTGTCGAGCAGATTCGACACGGCCCGCTCCACCAGCAAGGGCCGAGCCAGCACCGTCGAATCGTCCGCTTCGACGACCACCTCGACGTCGTACCGGCGGCGCGCCCGCTCCGCGACCCGTTCGACGAGGTCACCGAGTTGCGTCTCGAGGAGCGGCTCGTCCGACGTGCGAACGTCTTTGGCCAGGTCGACGAGCTCGGCCACGAGAGTCGAGAGCTCTTCGAGCTCGAACTCCACGTCGGCGAGGATCTCCGAACGGTCCTGCGGGTCGAGGTGTTGGGCGCGGTTGAGCAGCTCGATGTTGGTCCGGAGCGAGGTCAGCGGAGTGCGCAGTTCGTGCGATGCGTCGTCGATGAGCCGCTGCTGCTGGTGCTTGGACGTGTTCAGTGCCTCCAGCATCGTGTTGAAGCTCGCCGCGACTCGCCCGACCTCGTCGTCGCGTTGCACGGAAATGGGGTGGTCGAGGTCCTGGGTCGTGGCCACGTGTTCGGCAGCTCGCGCCAACGAGGCCATCGGTTCCATGGTCCGCGAGACGACGATCGAAGCGATGAGTCCGGCCGCCACGGCGCCCAGCACGCCGATGAGTGCGAACCGAGCCTTCAAGCCGTCGAGGACCGCCTGCTGTTCCGAAAGGTCTTGGGCGAGCATGATGCCACCGCCGCCCTCGACGGGCAGCGTGACGACTCGGTAGCTGCGGCCGTGGGCGTTCATCGTGTGGATGGTGCCGGCCCCTTCGCCATCGAGGGCCGCGAGATCGAGGTCGGACACGGGGAGGAAGTCGTCGATTCCCGCCACCGCCAGCGGCTCGCCCGACGGGGAGATGAGCTGAACGGGTCGGTCCCGACCGAACAGGCTCCCGCTCTCGAAGCGCCCGCGGAACGGGCCACGCGCCAATGCGTCCGCCCTTTCGAGGAGGAAGCGGTCGGCTTCGACGTTGATCTCCCGCACCGCCGAGGCGAACGACGCTCCGGCCACCAAGAAGATGGCCAGTGCCACCGATCCGGCCACGAGCAAGCTGATCCTGGTCCGGAGCGTCATGACGACCGCAGCACGTAGCCGACGCCCCGCACCGTGTGGATGAGCCGAGACGCGTCTCCCGCCTCCGTCTTGCGTCGGAGATAGCCGACGTACACGTCGAGCGAGTTCGACGACGTCTCGAAGTCGTAACCCCAGATGCGGTCGTAGATGACCTCGCGGGTCAGCACGATGCCGGAGTTGGTGAGGAGGAACTCGAGCAGGTCGAATTCCGTCTTTGTGAGACCGATCTCGACGCCGGCTCTGTGGACCTGTCGGGTGGCCAGGTTCATCGTCAGGTCGTCGTAGGTGAGCTCATCCGGGTCTCCTGCTTCTGGCTCCGTGCGGCGCAGGAGGGCGCGCAGGCGCGCCAGGAGCTCTTCGAGGGCGTAGGGCTTGGCGAGGTAGTCGTCGGCGCCGGCGTCGAGGCCCGCCACGCGATCGGAGACCTCGTGCCTGGCGGTCAGCATCAAGACGGGCGTGCGGATGCCCTTCTCGCGGAGCCGGCGACACACCGTCAGGCCGTCGATGAACGGCATCATCACGTCCAGCACGATGACATCGGGCTCGTTGGCCTTGACGCTCTCCAGCGCTTCGGCGCCGTCGGTGGCAGTGAGGACCTCGTACCCCTCGAAGTTGAGGGCGCGCTCGAGCGACGTGCGTACCCCGCGATCGTCTTCGGCGATGAGAACCTTCACGTACCGAAGTGTACGGTCGCTCCCGCAAGAAGCCGATGAGGCCCGGCTAAGAGAAGCGTGAGAGCCCCGATGTCCGACCATGTCCGATCGGTAGGCTCGGATCGGGAAAGGACGTGTCATGCTCTCCCACGATCACGGGCCCACCGACCAGCCGCTCCTCGACGAAACCATCGGCCAGAACCTCGAGCGGGCGTCTCGGGAGTATGCCGACCGCCCGGCGCTCATCGTGCCCCACCAGGATCTTCGGCTCAGCTATCGCGAACTGAACGATGCGGTAGACCTCCTGGCGCGGGCCCTGCTCGCGGCCGGCCTCCGGGTCGGAGATCGCATCGGCATCTGGAGCCCCAACAACGCCGAGTGGGTGCTCGCCCAATTCGCCACCGCCAAGATCGGCGCCATCCTCGTCAACGTCAATCCGGCCTATCGCAGCTCGGAACTGGTCTATGCGCTGCGGCAGTCGGGATGTCGGATGCTGATCGCGGCCACCGGTCACGTTAAATCTGACTACGTGGGGATGGTCGCCGAGGTGCGTTCGGACGTGCCCGACCTCGAACAGGTCTTCTTCATCGAAACCGACTCGTGGGACGCGCTCATGGCGGGAGCGTCGGAGGTGAGCGCCGCCGATCTGCGCCTCGTGGCCGACGGCCTCGATCCGCTCGATCCCATCAACATCCAGTACACGAGCGGCACGACGGGCTTTCCGAAAGGTGCCACCCTCAGCCACCACAACATCCTGAACAACGGTTTCTTCGTCGGGGAAGCGTGTGGATACACCGCGGACGACCGGGTGTGCATCCCGGTGCCCTTCTACCATTGCTTTGGCATGGTGCTCGGCACCCTGGCCTGCACGACGCACGGCGCCTGCATCGTCGTGCCCGGCCCGGCGTTCGACGCGCAGGCGGTACTCGAGACCGTCGCTGCGGAGCGGTGCACTTCGCTGTACGGCGTCCCGACGATGTTCATCGCCGAGTTGGGTGACCCCTCGTTCGACGAATACGACCTGACGTCGCTGCGGACAGGGATCATGGCCGGCAGCCCCTGCCCGGTCGAAGTCATGAAGCGTGTGGTGTCCGACATGCACATGGACCAGGTGACGATCGCCTACGGCATGACCGAGACGGCGCCGGTGTCCACGCAGACGGGTGCCGACGACGATCTGGAGCGGCGCGTGTCGACGGTCGGCCGGGTCCATCCGCATGTCGAGATCAAGATCATCGATCCCGAGAGCGGAGCCACCGTGCGGCGCGGTACCGCCGGTGAGTTCTGCACGCGCGGCTATTCGGTGATGGTGGGGTACTGGAACGACCCCGAACGGACCGCCGAGTCGATCGACGCCGACGGATGGATGCACAGCGGCGATCTCGCCACGATGGACGCCGAGGGTTACGTCAACATCGTCGGCCGGATCAAGGACATGATCATCCGCGGTGGCGAGAACATCTATCCCCGCGAGATCGAGGAATTCCTGTACACCCATCCGGAGATCGTCGATGCTCAGGTCGTCGGGGTGCCGGACGCCAAGTATGGCGAGCAGGTGATGGCATGGGTGCAGAGGGTTCCGGGCTCCACGCTGACCGAGGACGCCGTCAGGGAGTACTGCCGGGCGTCGATCGCCCACTTCAAGGTCCCCGCCCACGTGGCATTCATCGCGGAGTTTCCGATGACGGTGACCGGCAAGATCCAGAAGTTCCGGTTGCGCGAACAGGCCATCGAACTCTTGGACCTCCAGGCGGAAGCCGCCACCGAGACGGCCTGAAGCTGCTCGGGGATCACCAGGTGATGGCGGCGTTCCGGCATCCGTCTTCGGGGGCCAGGTTCACGACCGGCGCCGCTCCGTCCATCCGCACGTGAAGGAGCCGGTTCCGAGTTCCGGCGCCGTGACATGCATTCGGGCGTTTTGGCAGGTAGCTTTCAAAGGCTCAGTCTCTGAGCCCCGAAAGGAGATAGGCACGTGAAACGAATAAGACTCATCGCCCTGTTCAGCGTCTTCGCGCTGATCATCGTGGCATGTGGGGGCAGCGCCGAGCCGGATCCGGTCGACGACACGACTCCCGAGACGCCGACCACCCAGGACTCCGGATTCGAAGGGCTTGCCGTCGACGCCGGCGGGTGTGATTACGGCGGCAAGGTTTCGAGCATCACCGCGTTGGACGAATCCACCGTCGAATTCGCCCTGTGTAGCCCCGATCCGGCGTTCCTGGCAAAGATCGCGTTCAGCGTCTTCGGCATCCAGCCGGCCGAGCACATCGAGGCGACGGGCGGCGCGCCGCTCGACAACCCGATCGGCACCGGTCCGTACAGCCTCGTGGAATGGGTGCGCGGCGACTCGGTGATCTACGCGCGCAATGACGCGTATTACGGCCAGGTGGCACCCCATTCGACCGCCGTGTTGAAGTGGGCCACGGAAGGCGCCCAGCGGCTCGTCGAACTGCAGTCCGGCACTGCCGACGGCATCACGTTCCCGAGCACCGACGACTACCAGGTCATCGAAGACGATCCGGATCTGGTCTTGATCAACAAGCCGGAACCGAACATCTTCTACATCGGCTTCACGAACACGTTCGCGCCGTTCGACGACCCGGATGTCCGTCGGGCAATAGCGCTCGGTATCGACCGGGCCCGGATCGTCGAGACGTTCTATCCGCCGGGCTCCGAGGTGGCTTCCCACTTCACGCCATGCTCGGTGCAGCACGGTTGCGAAGGAGATGCCTTCCCGGACTTCGATCTCGAGGCGGCCCAGACGCTCCTGGCCGACGCCGGATTCCCGGAGGGTTTCAAGACGACCATCTACTACCGCGACGTCTTCCGCGGCTACCTGCCGGAGCCCGGAGCGGTGGCGGTCGAAATCCAGACGCAGTTGATGGACAACCTGAACATCGATGCCGAAGTCGTCGTCATGGAGTCCGGTGAGTTCATCCAGTCGTCGACGCAGGGCCAGCTCGAAGGGATCCACTTGTTGGGGTGGACGGGTGACTACCCGCACATCACCAACTTCCTGGACTTCCACTTCAACGCCGACAACCCGCAGTTCGGTGACGCCCACCCGGAGATCTACGAGCCCCTCTCGCAGGCGTCGAAGCTGGTGGATGCGGCCGAGGCTGCTCCGCTGTACGCCGATGCCAACAACGCCATCAACGTGCACATCCCGATGATCCCGGTGGTGCACTCGGTGACGGCCTTCGCGGCGGCGGCCGATGTCGGCGGCTCGTACGCTCCGCCCTGGGGTCAGGTGATGTTCAACCTGTGGGACAACGGCACCGACACCGTGGTATTCGTGCAGGGCAACGAGCCGATCTCGTTGTACTGCGCCGACGAGTCGGACGGCGAGTCCCTGCGGGCTTGCGCCCAGGTCGTCGAAGCGCTGTACAGCTACAGCACAACCGGCGACGTGCAGCCACAGCTCGCCACCGAGTGTGTGCCGAACGACGACCTGAGCACCTGGACGTGCAACCTGCGTCAGGGTGTGGTCTTCCATGACGGCTCCACCTTCGACGCCAACGATGTGGTCGCCTCGTTCGCAGCCGGTCTGGATGCGGCCAACCCGTTCCACGTCGGGAACTCGGGTGCGTTCGACTACTACTCGTACCTGTGGGACGGTCTGATCAACGCCCCGGAGGAGTAATCGCGTCCTCTTGACCATGGGAGGGGGAAGCCCGGAAGGGCTTCCCCCTCCCACAACCCAGGAGTCCCTTGCTCGCCTACGCCGCCCGTCGCATCCTGCTCGCCATCCCCGTCGTCATCGGGATCATGGTGGTGGTGTTCTTCCTCATCAGGGCGATCCCGGGCGACCCTTGCACCTCGCTACTGGGCGAACGCGCCACCGCCGAAGCGTGTGAGCGGTTCAACGAGGCCAACGGGCTCAACGAACCGATCTACGTGCAACTCGGCATCTACATGCGCAACGTGGTCACGTTCGATCTCGGCGAGTCGATCAGATTCTCGAGACCGGTCAACCAACTCCTCATCGAGCGACTCCCCGTCACGACGGAACTGGCGCTCACGTCGTTGGCCATCGCCGTCCTCGTCGGGGTGCCTCTCGGTGTGCTCGCCGCCCGCCGACACAACACCGCGGTCGACACCGCGACCGTCGCGCTTGCGAACACCGGCGTCTCCATGCCGGTCTTCTGGCTCGGCTTGATGTTGGCGTACGGTTTCGCGGTGCTCTTGCAGGACACGCCCTTCGTCCTGCCACCGTCCGGCCGGTTGAACCCCGGTGTCCTCTCCACACCGTACTTCGAGCTGTGGGAGTGGGAACTCCAGGAAGGTTCTCTCACCGCCAAGTTCCACGAGTACGTCGCCAACCACTACCTCCTCAACAATCTCATCACCCGGCAGTGGGACGTGTTCTGGGACGCCGTGCGCCACATGATCCTGCCCGCCGTGGCACTGGCCACCATTCCCTTGGCCGTCATCACCCGCATCACCCGGTCGTCGTTGCTCGAAGTGATGGGCCGCGACTACATCCGCACCGCTCGGGCCAAAGGTGCCGGTGAGCGACGCGTGGTCGGCCGGCATGCACTGCGCAATGCGCTGCTGCCGGTCGTGACGATCGTGGGCCTCCAGCTCGGCGCACTGCTCGGTGGAGCCGTACTCACCGAGTCCATCTTCAATCTCGCCGGGGTCGGCCGAGGGCTGTTCGACGCGATCAACGGCCGCGACTACGCCATCGTGCAGGGCTTCACGGTGATCATCGCTTCGATCTACGTGATCGTGAACCTGCTCGTCGACCTCTCGTACGCCTACCTCGACCCACGGATTCGATTGGAATGACCACTCCCGAACACCGCACCTCCGATCCGCTCACCGAGATGTCCGCCGATACCGGACGCCTCATGGCTTCGTCGGTTGGCCAGTGGCGCCTGGCGCTCCGCCGTTTCCGGGAGCGCAAGTCCGGCATGGTGGGACTGGCCATCATCGTCTTTCTGACGCTCGTGGCGATCTTTGCCCCGTTCATCGCCCCGTACGAACCCAACCAGGTGCTCATCGGCGTCGAGGATGACGCCACCCGCCGGGCACCACCCTGTGTCACGGTGCTGGGATGCGAGGAGACCCAACACATCCTCGGCCTCGACGGCAACGTGCGAGACAACTTCTCCCGGGTCGTGTACGGCTCCAGGGTCAGCCTGACCCTCGGCCTGTTCACGGTCGGGCTGGCTTTTTTCGCCGGCGGGGCGCTCGGTGCCATCGCCGGGTTCGTCGGCGGGTGGCTCGACAACCTGATCATGCGCGTCATGGACGTCATCTTGGGATTCCCGGCCTTCCTATTGGCTATCGCCATCGTCGCCGTGCTCGGTCCGGGCCTTCAGAACGCGCTCCTCGCCATTGCGGTCGTCTCGACGCCGGCGTATGCCCGCGTGATGCGCGCCCAGGTCCTCGCGATCAAGGAAACGGACTTCGTGGCCGCGTCGACGGCACTCGGTTCCAACCCGGCCCGCATCCTCCTGACCCGTGTGGTTCCGAACGCCATCACCCCGATGGTGGTGCTCGGCACGCTCGGCATCGCCACGGCCATCCTCGAAGCGGCGGGGCTCAGCTTCTTGGGACTGGGAGCGCAGCCGCCCACTCCGGAGTGGGGATCGATGCTCGCCGAGTCCCAGGACGTCGTGTTCACGGCCCCCCACCTGGTCTTTTATCCGGGCCTGGCCATCATGCTCACCGTTCTCGGGTTCAACCTCATGGGTGACGGACTCCGCGACGCCCTCGACCCCACCTTGAACCGATGACCGAATCGCTGCTCGAGATTCGTGGTCTCAAGACCCACTTCAACACCCGGGACGGTCTCGTGCGAGCGGTCGACGAGGTCGACATCTCCGTCGACCGTGGTGAAGTGCTCGGCATCGTCGGCGAGAGCGGGTGCGGCAAGTCGGTGACGTCGCTCTCGATCATGGGGCTCGTGCCGCACCCCGGCAAGGTCGTCGCCGGCGAGATCATGTTCGAGGGCCGCAATCTGGCGGACATGTCGGAACGGGAGTTGCGCCAGGTGCGCGGCGAAGACATCGCCATGATCTTTCAACAGCCCACGTCGGCCCTCAATCCGGTGTATCGGGCGGGCCTCCAGATTCGAGAGGTGTTCGACCTCCACCGGGATTGGAAGAAGCGCATCTCGCACGAGAAGGTCATCGAGATGCTTGCTGCCGTGGGCATTCCCGATCCGATCTCACGAGCCCGGGCCTATCCGCACGAGCTCTCCGGTGGCATGGCACAGCGGATCATGATCGCCATGGCGCTGGCCTGCGAACCCGATCTCCTCATCGCCGACGAACCGACCACGGCGCTCGACGTCACCATCCAGGCGCAGATCCTGGACCTCATCCGCAATCTGCAGCAGGAGTCGAATACCGCGGTCATCCTCATCACGCACGACCTCGGCGTCGTGGCCGAGATGGCGGACCGGGTGGCGGTCATGTACGCGGGCGAGATCGTCGAGGAAGCCACGGTCGAGGAGCTGTTTGCCTCCCCACTCCATCCGTACACGCACGGGCTCATCGGTTCCATCCCGATCCTGGGGGACCCGGTCGAGCGCCTCGACACGATCCGCGGCACCGTGCCGTCGCTCGTCGATCTTCCGGCCGCATGCCGGTTCGTCGACCGATGTGACGCCCGGATCGAGCATGCCCTGACGATCTGCACCGAGCAGGAACCTCCGATGGTCGAACAGACCGCGGGTCACCACGTCCGATGCTGGCTGTACGGAGACCGGCCATGACCGATGCCCTCGTGCAGGTTCGTGGACTCACCAAGCAGTTTCCCGTCAAGGGCGGGATCTTTCAGCGGCAGGTGGCCACCGTCAACGCGGTCGACGGGGTCGACCTCGACATTCGGCGGGGCGAAACGTTGGGCTTGGTGGGAGAGTCGGGCTGCGGCAAGACGACGCTCGGCCGGATGATGGTCCGCTTGCTCGAACCGACGGCCGGGACGATCACCTTCGATGGTGTCGACGTCACGCATCGGAATGGGAGAGACCTCCACGAGTTCCGACGCCGAGCCCAGATCGTGTTCCAGGATCCGTACGGCTCGCTCGATCCGCGGACCCAGGTGGGCGACGCGATCGCCGAGGGGCTGCGGCGCCACGGCGTGAAGGACCGACATGAACGGCGTGAGCGCGTCGTCGACATGCTCGAACTGGTCGGTCTCGGCCGCCAGCACCTCGGTCGGTATCCGCACGAGTTCTCTGGTGGCCAGCGGCAGCGGATCGGTATCGCCCGCGCCCTGGTGCTGCGACCAGATTTCGTCGTCGCCGACGAGCCGGTGTCGGCGCTCGACGTATCGGTGCAGGCACAGGTGCTGAACCTCCTGAAAGATCTCCAGGCCGAACTCGATCTCACCCTCGTCTTCGTCGCGCACAATCTGGCGGTCGTCGAGCACATCTCTGACCGCGTGGCGGTGATGTATCTCGGCAGGGTGGTCGAGATCACCGGGCGAGATCGTCTGTACGCCAACCCGGCCCACCCCTACACCGAGGCGCTGCTGTCGGCGATCCCCGTGCCGGACCCCGGTCGGCGGCGCGAGCGCCACATGCTGAAGGGTGAGATCCCTTCTCCGATCGACCCGCCGCCGGGGTGCCATTTCCACCCGCGCTGTCCTATCGCCGAACCGGGTGTGTGCGACTCGGTGGTCCCGCGCCTCGAGTCGATCGAGCCCACCCACCGGGCCGCGTGTCATGTCCGAGCCCCCGCTTTGGACGAATAGCCCGAGCCGGCCCCGTGAAGAGAAGAAGCTACGACCACGCCATGCTGGGAGATCTGCAGGACGCGCTGGCCGGGTGGATCGCGGCCTCGTCCGACTTCGGGTACGGGCACGTGGGCGACATCCCCCATCGGATCTACAACGGTGGTCGTGGCCGGTTCCCGTTCGACGAACTGGTGCGGGTCTGGATGTCCGGTGAGGAGATCGCCGCGATCGCCATCTCCGAACCGCGCTTTCCCGGGTGCGATCTGTGGGCCGCTCCGGGCATCGACCCCACGCCGGCACTGCTCGATGTGATCGAGGTGACGCGCCGGCTGCTTCCGGTGGCGGGCCGGGACGGCGACGCGCTCCTCGTCGATGTGTACGAGGGCGATACCGTACGGGCCGACCTGTTGGAGGGTCACGGGTTCGTCCGGCGGGATGCCTGGATGATCCTCACGGAACGCTCTCTCGCCGACCGACCGGACTTCGGGTCGCCCGACGGCTACGTAGTCCGCCCGGCGGAGTCCCATGAAGCGGATGCGCTGGCGGCCGTGCACTCCGCATCGTTCGGGTCGGAGTGGACGGGGTCCGAATACCAGCAGGAGGTCATGGACCGACCGGGCTATTCCGTCGAGCGCGAGATCGTGGCGGTGGTCCCGGACGGTACCTTCGGAGCCTTCACCGTCACCTGGCACGACGGGCGAAATCGGGTAGGACTGTTCGAGCCCGTCGGGACGGCCGAAGGCCACCGCCGGAAGGGCCTGGCGGCGGCCGTCATGGTGGAGGGCATGAGGCGAATGGTGGCGGCCGGCTTGGAGCGCGCCCAGGTAGGCCACGAATCCGACAACGTCGCCTCGACCGAGCTCTACGCCTCGCTCGGCTTCTACCCCAAGCACCGAATCATCGAATACGCCCTCCCCCCGGCGTAGCGTCGGGGTCATGCGGGTCGTCGTCATCGGTGCGGGCGTGTCGGGGTTGACGGCCGCCCATGTCCTGTCGGCCGCCGGGTTCGACGTCACGGTGCTCGAAGCCCGGGACCGTATCGGTGGCCGGACGTGGACGGTCGACGTCGATGGAGCAACGGTCGATCTCGGTGCTTCGTGGCTCCATGGCCGCTTCGGCAACCCGCTCATGCCGGTCATGGAGGCCGTCGGCCTGGACACCGCCAACGACGGTCCCTGGGGTTTGGCGATGCTCGTCTGGGACGAGCGCTACGGGTTCGTCGACAGCGCCGCCGCTTCGGTCGCTGTCGCGTCTGCCACGGACTTCTCGCCCGGCGAGGCCGCCGACGCGATGGGCGAAGACGCCGACTATGTGGCCGGTGCCGAGTGGTATGTGGAGGACCGGCGCCTGTCGGGCGACGGGGCCCGGCTGGCTCGGTTCCAGATCGAGGTAGTGGACGGCTCGATCAACATCGCCGGCGAGCCGAGCAGCATCGACTTGCGAGGCGAGAGCGCCTACGTCGACCTGCCGGGCGGCAACCTCGCCCCGGTCGGTGGGTTTGGCCGCCTCGTCGACGCGCTCGCCGAGGGACTGGACATTCGCCTGGATACTCCGGTGTGGGCCGTCCGATCGACCGACGAGGGGGTCACGATCGTGACCGGCGACGTTTCGCTCACCGCGGATCACGTCGTCGTGACCGTCCCGCTCGGAGTGCTGCGATCCGGTGCTTTGGCCTTCGACCCTCCGCTTCCGGGTGACAAGACGGCCGCCCTCGCCCGGTTGGGATGGGGGAACCTCGAGAAGGTCATCCTGACGTTCGAGCGTCGCTGGTGGCCCGACGGCATGAGGCGGCTCATGGTCGTTCGGTCCGATCGCCGGTTCCCCCTGTGGGTCGACGTGTCCGACCACGCCGGCCGGCCGACGCTTGTCGGGTTCCACGGCGCGCTAACCAGCGCGACGGAACTCGAGGCGGACGACGACGCGGTCGTCGTCTCCGCATTGGATGTGTTGCGAGATGTGTTCGGCGATGGCGTCGTTGAGCCGCGCAGCATCCGGGTCACCCGCTGGCAGATGGACCCGCTGGCTCGCGGGTCATATTCCTACCTCGCGGTCGGTTCAGGCCCCGAGGACATGCACCGTTTGGGCCGGTCCGAGGGTCGCGTGCACTTCGCCGGAGAGGCGACCGAGCCGCGCTACTTCGGCACCGTGCACGGCGCCTTCGCCTCGGGCGTCCGCGTCGCCGGCGCGCTGCTCGGTTCCGCCACCGTTCCCACCCGTTGGGGACCCGTTCCCGTGACCTAGGTCACGGAATAACGCAGATCAGCACGCCGCCCAACGGGTCGTACGCGTAGTCGGGATGGAGCACGTCGCTCACGCAGAACTCGATCGTTCCCGCATTGGCAGGCAACTTGCCCGTGTTGAACTTCACCTCTCCTGATGAATCGGTCACACCGGTGTCGAGCATCAGCCACCCACCCGTGCCGATCCAGATCCCTTCGACGGTTGCTCCGACGACGGGTGTCGTCCCGCCGCTTTCGGTGATTACGGCTGTGGCGGTTGCCTGATTCTGTTTCTTACCGCGATAGGAGGCGGTCAGGTCCGAGAGGATCATCGTGGCTACCGGCTCTGCGGGGTTCACGTTGTTCGAGATCGAGTCCGTCAGGTTCTCGGCATCGGCGACGGTGAGCCACACCGTGTAGGTCCCCGCCACCGTGTAAGTGTGGTCGAAGGTGACGCCGGTCCCGCTGTTGCCATCTCCGAAGTCCCAGGTGTACGAGACGATCCCGGCGTCGTCGGTCGACGTCGAGGCATCGAACGAACAGGTCAGCCCGTCGCATGTGGCCGTGAACGCCGCGGTCGGAGGCTGGTTGGGGATCGCGTTGTCGATGGTCACCGAGATCGTGTCGCTCGTCGTGTTGTTCGCCGAATCCGTGGATCGGGCCTCGAGCGTCGCCGGCCCGTTCGCGGACGCCGTGGTGTCCCACGAGGCTTCGTAGGTGCCATCTGAGTCAGGGTCGGTCGCGGGCTGCCAAGCACCACCGCCGACCCGCCATTCGACCGTCAACGTTCCGAGGTCGTCTTCGGTGTCGGTGGCGTCGATGGCGATCGGTACGGAGCCCGACACGGTCGACCCGTCAGCCGGGGTGACCCAGGCGGCCGACGGAGGCGTGTCGGGCGGGGGAGGAGGCGGCGGCGGAGGTGGCGCACCACCGCACGTGCCGTCACCGCCGAACGCCACACCGTTCACGAAGAGGAGTCCCTCGGCGTAGCCGTCCGTGTCGCCCCCGAATCCGCAGAGATCCGTCTGCGCGATGGCGTCTCCGAGTAGCGCCGCATAGGCGGCATGCGCCTCGGTGGCGTTCGACGGGTTCGTACCGGTTACGGCGATCCAGCGCGCCAGGGCGCCCGCCACATGGGGACTCGCCATCGAGGTGCCGGAGTAGGTGGCGTACCCGTCATTGAGGTGGGTCGACGTGATGCATACCCCTGGCGCGGCGATGTCCACCTGTGGGCCGTAGTTCGAGAACGAGGCCAGGGTGTCGTCGGTCTCGCCCGGGCGGCAGTCGATCGTTCCGAGACCGCCCGGTGCACCGTCGCCGTCGGCCAGCGCCGAGACCGTCAGAACGTCGGGATGCCCCGCCGGACTGAACGGCGTCGCGTCCGTGCCGCCGTTACCGGCCGCCACCGCCCACAGGACCCCTTGGGCGACGGAGTTCTTGAGTGCCGTTTCGAAGATCCCTGAAGAAAACTGACCCGAGAGGCTCATGTTGGCCACGTCGATCGAGCCGGCGTATTGGGTGACGATATCGACACCGGCAATGAGCCATCCCAGGTATCCGGTGCCCGCGTCGTTGAGGACCTTCACCGACCACAACCGTGCCCCGGGAGCCACCCCCACGATGCCGACGTTGTTGTCGCGGGCTGCCGCCGTTCCGGCGACGTGGGTGCCGTGTCCGTTCTTGTCGAAGTAGTCGGTGCCGGTGCAGCCACCGAAGTCCGGATAGAAGTAGGCCGGCTGACAGTCGATCACGTACCGCAAGTTCAGATCGGGATGTTGCGCAATTCCCGTGTCGAGGATGGCGATGTCGACGTCGGTGGTCACGCCTTCCGGTCCGAGATCGGCCTCGATGCGGTCCCAGCCGGTCGGGATGACCTGCTCGGTCGTCTGGGCGATGGACACGTGCACATCGGGTTCGACGGCCGCAACGTGTGGATGGCGAGCGAGCGCCGCCATGCGTCCGGCCGGCACCTCCGCCACGAAACCGTTGATGGCGTGCTCGTATCCGAACAGGAGCCGCCCGCCGTGGTCGGCGGCCAGTTCGTGACCTACCTGACGCGCGCTGGGTGCGTCCTCGGTGAGCATGACGATGACACGCTGGCGGTCGGGACCCTGGTCGACCGTGGCGGCGGCCGAACCTCCGAGCAGCAGGGTGGCGAGCAGAACGATGGACAAACGGCGCATACTTCCCTCCGCCTCTGAGCCTACTCGTGGACACCGCGGCGTGGCCGGACCCTCACGCGCCGCGAGTACCATGGTGCGTCTCATGGCTCCCTCCTTTCGGAACGTCGCTCTGATCGCGCACGTCGACCATGGCAAGACGACCCTCGTCGACGCCATGCTCGGCGCAACCGGCGTGTTCGCCGATCATCAGGCGCGTGTCGACCGCGTCATGGATTCGAACGACCAAGAGCGCGAGCGAGGTATCACGATTCTCGCCAAGGCGGCATCCGTCGAGTGGAGGGGAACGAGGATCAATCTCGTGGACACGCCGGGCCACGCCGATTTCGGCGGCGAGGTCGAGCGAGCTCTGGCGCTCGTCGACGGCGTCTTGCTCTTGGTCGACGCCGCCGAAGGCCCGATGCCGCAGACCCGCTACGTGCTCTCGAAAGCTCTGGCTCGCCATCTCCCCGCGGTCGTCGTCATCAACAAGGTCGATCGGGCCGACGCCCGACCCGACGCGGTGATCGATGAGATCTACGAGTTGTTCTTCGACCTCGACGCCGACGATCACCACATCGAGTTTCCGATCGTGTCCGCCATCGCCAGAGAAGGCCGCGCCCTGGCGGGAATCGGCATCCCCGACGCGGACGCCGACTTGGCGCCGCTCCTCGATGCCATCGTGGAGACGTTGCCCGCCCCGGGGGGCGACCCGACGGCGCCGCTCCAAGCGATCGTCACCAACCTCGACGCCTCCGACTATCTCGGTCGCCTGGCCATCGGCCGGGTCGTCAACGGGACCCTGCAGAAGGGTGACCAGGTTGCTCTGCTCGGTGTGCGTGAAGAGGCCCCGATCAAACGGAGGCTCACCCAGCTCCTGGGCTTCGCCGGCCTCGGCCGAGAAGAGGTCGGAGAACGCGCCGCTGGAGATCTGTTCGTCGTCGCCGGATTTCCTGAAGTGGAGATCGGTGACACGATCGCCGATCCGAACCACCTGGAGCCACTGCCGCGCCTCGAAGTGGATGAGCCGGTGTTGCGCATGACGTTCGGCGTCAACACCTCGCCGATGGCCGGTCGGGCAGGCACGTTTCTGACCTCCCGACAGATCAGGCAACGACTGGAACGCGAAGTCCTCGGCAACGTCTCCATTCGGATCGCCGAGACATCATCTCCCGAGATCATCGAGGTGGCCGGCCGGGGCGAGCTCCAGTTGGCTGTCCTCATCGAATCGATGCGACGAGAAGGCTACGAACTCCAGGTGAGCCGCCCGGAGGTGATTTTGCGTGAGATCGACGGCGCTCCCCATGAGCCCATGGAGCGGGCGGTGGTCGACGTACCGGACGAGTATGTCGGCGTCGTGACCCAGACCGCCGCTCCCCGCCGCGGCACGATCGTCGACATGCGGCCCGGCGATGCCGGTCGCACCGTCATCACCCTGACGGCGCCCGCCCGAGGCCTGCTCGGATTCCGCTCCCTCCTGATGACGGCGACCCGCGGCACCGCCATGGTGCATCAGCATTTCGACGGATGGATGCCGTGGGCCGGCGACCTGCCGCACCGCCAGGGCGGCGCCATGATCGCCGATCGCTTTGGCGCCGTCACGGCCTTTGCCCTCGACAATCTCCAAAAGCGCGGCGAACTGTTCGTGCATCCCGGCGACGAGGTATACGAAGGCATGGTGATCGGCGAGGTGTCGCGCGACGAGCAGATGGTCGTCAACGCCACGAAGGGCAAGCAGTTGACGAACATCCGAACGCACGCCTCGGACGAGGCCATCAAGCTGAAACCGCCGAGGGAGATCACGCTCGAGATGGCGATCGAGTGGATCGCCGACGACGAGTTGGTCGAGGTGACGCCCGACGCAATTCGGATCCGCAAGCGGTATCTCGCCGAACACGAACGCAAGATCGCCGCCAAGGCCGGCCGGTAGCCGCCCACCTCTGGCACACTGTAGAGTTCCATGCTCGCCGGTCTCTTCTTCACCTACGGATTCGTCACCGTCGTCTCGACCGTGAACGCCCTGCGCAAGCCGGTACCACCGACCGCCAAGCTCCCACCGTTGTGGTTGCCGGCCATGCTCGTCGCCGAACTGGCGCCGTACATCGTCCTGAGCCGCGGGGCGCTGGCATCGTTGTTCGTTTGGACCGGTGGCTTGACCACGTTCGTGGGCCGGGCCGGAGTTGTGCTCGTCGGGGTGAGCCTCGTCGGGATGATTCCGGTGTCCATTCGCAACGAACGGGCCGTTCGTCTCTTGGGTGGCCGCGCCGCCGATACCGACCTGGTGCAGCGGCTGATCGATTGGTTCGACCGGCGTCCACGTCCGGTTCCCGAGGGCGTCGAACTCGACTGTGGCCTCGAGTATGCGCCCGGACTCACCGTGGATCTGTACCGACCGACTTCGAGCGGCAGCAACCGGCCCATGTTCCTCTACCTGCACGGTGGGTCGTGGACCGGCGGTGACCCGCACCGGCAGGCGCGCACGTTGTTTCATCAACTCGCCCGCGAAGGGTGGCTCGTATTGACAGCACGGTATCCGTTGTCGCCGGCGGCCACGTTCCCCGACCATCTCGTCGGTGTGAAGCAAGCCATCGTTTGGGCGAAGCAGCATGCGCCCGCCCTGGGCGGCGATCCAGGACGGCTCGTCATCGGCGGCGGAAGCGCCGGAGGGCACCTCGCCGCTCTGGCGGCGCTCACCGCCGGCGATCCGACGTTCCAGCCCGGCTTCGAGACGGCCGACACGTCGGTGCGCGCCTGCGTGCCGATGTATGGCATCTATGACTTCTTGAACCGCCATCGCACCCGCCACGACTGGCCGGTGATCCCACGTGCGGTCATGAAGGCAACACCCGAACAAGACCCGGGTCGCTATGCAGCCGCATCGCCGCTCGATCAGATCTCGGTCGATGCACCCGCCTTTGTGGTCGTGCACGGGTCCTACGATTCCCTCGTCCCCCCCGACGAGGCCCACCACTTCGTCGATGCGCTCCGCGCCACGTCCCGCCGCGCAGTGCACTACCTCGAGGTCTTCGCCGCCCAGCACGGATTCGATGCGGTGGCCTCCCCGCGCACCAGGGCGATGGCGGTCGCGGTCGCCCGGCGACTCGAAATCGTGCTCCAGTCGGCCTGAGCCTCGACCCGAGGGCGGTAACGTGGGCCGCCATGAGCATCCTCCAGGAGACGTCGTCGGGAATCGACATGTTCGTTCTGCTGACGGCGCTGTTCGGCGGCCTGGCCATCTTCCTGCTCGGCATGGACCGGATGACGGATGCGCTGCGAGTGGTGGCCGGCGATCGCCTTCGCTCGATCCTGCACCGGTTGACCTCGAATCCGTTCATGGGCATGCTCACGGGTGCCGGGGTCACCGCCGTGATCCAATCCTCATCGGTGACGACGGTGCTCGTCGTTGGGTTCATCACGTCCGAGCTCATGACGGTCACCCAGTCGGTGGGCGTCATCATCGGTGCCAACGTCGGAACGACGGTCACCGCACAGATCATCTCGTTCAACGTCACGCGGTACGCACTCTTGCTCGTCGCCATCGGATTCGGCGTGTCGTTCTTTGCGAAACGGGACGATCGCAGAGCACAAGGAGCCGTGCTCATGGGTCTCGGTCTCGTGTTCTTCGGCATGGGCGTGATGGGCGATGCGATGCGGCCCCTTCGTACGCACGAACCCTTCATCGACGCCATGGCGGCCATGGCGAATCCGCTCATCGGCATCGCCGTGGCGGCGCTCTTCACCGCACTGGTCCAGTCGTCATCGGCCACGACGGGGCTCGTCATCGTCCTGGCGATCCAGGGGCTCATCAGCCTCGAGGCGGGTATCGCACTCGTGTTCGGCGCCAACATCGGAACCTCCGTGACGGCGCTCCTCGCCGCCATCGGCAAACCGAGGGACGCGCTTCGCGCGGGCGTCGTCCACACGCTCTTCAACGTGGTCGGCGTCGTCGTGTGGCTGCCTTTCATTGGTGTGCTGGCGCGGCTCGTGGAGAACTTGGGCGGCGACGTGGCCCGCCAGGTCGCCAACGCTCACACGACCTTCAACGTCATCAATGCCCTGCTGTTCATCGGCTTCACCCGCCAGCTCGCCGATCTCGCCATGCGCCTCGTGCCGTCCCGTCCCGAGGCCGAAGAGACCGCCATCCGCGCCAAGTACCTCGACCGCGAACTGTTGCGGACCCCGTCGCTTGCTCTGGACCGTGCGCGGCTCGAGCTGCTGCGGATGGCCGACCGAGTCCGCACGATGCTGGCCGACATCCTGCCCGCTCTCCTCGACGGTCCGCGCGCCGCCTTGGCAGATGTCGAGGAGCTCGACGACGAGGTCGATACGCTGCACGGCCACATCATCACGTACCTCGGGCAGATCTCGAAGCGATCGCTGGGCGAGCGCGACACCGATGAGCTGATCGGGCTCATGGAGGCAACGAACAACCTCGAGGCGATCGGCGACATCATCGAGACAAACCTCGTCTCCCTGGGCTACGGCCGAATCGAGGGCGCGATCTCGGTCTCGGTGGACACCCGCGAGGTGCTGACCGAGCTCCATGGGGCGGTCAGCGAGGCGTATGACCTGGCCATGCTCGCGGTGACCCAACGCAACCAAGAAGCGGCCCGTCAGGTATCGGCGATGAAGAAGCAGGTCAACTCCCTCCAGCGGTCGGCCGCCGCACACCAGGCGACGCGTCTGGTGGCGGACGCTCCCCAACGCGTCGAGGCCTACCGGTTCGAAATCGACGTGATCGCCAATCTGCACCGGATCTTCTACTTCTCGCGTCGAACGGCGCGCGCCGCGGTGGCGGTCGAGGAACAGGCGCGCAGCTAGCGGCGGTGCAGATGCACGTCCCGAACGGTGACGGCGTACGCGTCTCCGGCGTGATTTCCGTCGAGTTGGATGGCAACGGCGACGATCGGTGCGATGCCTCCGGCCGGAACCGAGCCGACGTCGAGTCTGGTCCGGTGCGTCGCTCCGTCGATGGTGAAACTCCGCAATTCGGTGCCGCGCTTGGTCACGCGACCCTGGAGTTCGAGGCGGTGGCTGCCGGGCGTGAGCGGCGCCGGGATGCCCAGTGACATCCATCCGCCTGCCGGATCCCAGTACCTCCACTCCGGTCCGTTGGGGCCGACGTTGGTCCACTGGATGGCCCATTCGTGCCGGCGCTGACCATCCCACGCACTGACGACGAACTCGATCGCCTGGACGACCGATGGTGCACCCTGATTGGCGAGGGTCGTTTCCGGCAGATCGAATTCGAGCTCGAGCATGTAGGTGGAGTCGGGGCTCTGGAAAGTCAGGTGGCGATAGAAGTGCACGTTGGCGTACGGGTCACCGCCGCCGACCAGGGTGAGTCCCTCTGGGCCGGCCGAGCGTGACCACGACGCCGATCCTTCGCAGTAGGCGCCCCAAGCCTCGGCGATCGCTTCGAGCTGGGTCCCGCTCTCGGCCGGGGTCACGACCGGACCCGCATCGCACGAGTTGGCCTGGACGACGAGGGTGGGCACGCACGCCATGAACCCCAGGGACAGCGCGGCTGTCCACCGAAGGTGCCTCCCAAACCCTTCCATACCCTGACGTTACTCACCGCGGTCGCGTCACAAGCGTTTGGCTGCTCGCGAGGGGTGGCATCTCTACGATGGCGGTCATGATCCAGCTCGAGGTCGTCGGGTCCGTCGCAACGTTGCGCCTCGACGACCCGGCGCGGTTGAATGCGCTCGGCACGGACATGCTCGGAGCCATCATCGACGCATGTGATGCGCTCGCTTCGGAGGTGCGAGTCCTCGTCGTTGCCGGGGTCGGTAGGGCTTTCACCGCGGGAGCCGATCTGGCCGTGTTCGAGAGACATCTCAGTGCTGCGGAGGCCGATCTCGGGTGGCGGATGGCGGATGCCGTCGAGTCGGTGGCCGCCATCACCATCGCTCAGATTCATGGCGCGTGCGTGGGCGGCGGTGTCGTGCTGGCCGCCGCCTGTGATCTGCGGGTCGCAGCACTCGACACGTATTTCTCGATACCGGAGATCGATCTCGGTATCCCTCTCGCCTGGGGTGGGATCCCGCGCCTGCTGCGAGAGTTCCCCCCGGCCGTGGCGCGCGACCTCGTGCTGACCGGACGGCAGTTCTCGGCTTCCGAAGCCACCGGGTTCGGGTTCCTCAACGCCGTGGTGCCGGCCGAGGAACTCGACCAGCACGTCAGGGAGTATGCGGCCGGATTGGCGGCCAAACCGGCGGCGGTGCTCGCCGCCAACAAACGCGGGTTTGCCGCGGCGCTGGCAGCCACACGGGGCCGGCCGTGGGAGGACGCCCACAGGCTGCTGGAAGCCTTGTCCGACCCCGAATCACGGGAGGCGGCGTCGGCCTACCTGGCGAGACTTCGTAGCCGCGACGGCGGATGAGCCGTCAGGATCGCGTCGAGGGTCTCCTCGATGTCATGTTTGCGTTCCGGTGAGAGGTCGGCCGTCCCGAACGCGGCATCGTCGATGGCCGCGGCGACTCCGACAAGCCTCTCGTCCGGGATCGGCCCGGCAACGAGGGCGTGCACGAACTCGACGGTCGTTTCGGCCGTGTCTCTGGGACGCCCACGCACCAGCCCGGCGTCGGCGAGCAATTCGTTCATGGCCTCGTCCCACGATTGGCCTCGGCGTCGTCGGCGTTGCTCGAGCAGGCGGCCGGCGATCGAGACGAGGACGAGGGTGACCCCGCCGACGAGGGCAACCCGGAGCGCCCACGCAAGGGTCGAAGCGATCCGCGGCAGACGCGTCGACAGGTAGTCGAGGACGCCCGCTCCGGCGGTCGTCGGTGGCTCGGCATCCCCCGACAGCGGCACGGCAGCCGTGGGGTCGAACCCTTGCCATCCGATCCCCGGGAACCAGACCTCCGCCCACGAATGGGCATCGCTGGCCTTGACGTCGAAGAGACCCGTAAAGGGGTTTCTGTCACCGGGCACGTACCCGACGACGAGGCGGGCCGGTATCCCCTGTGACCGGAGCATCACCACGAGGCTCGAGCCGATCTGCTCACAGAAGCCTTGTTGCGTCTCGAAGAGGTAATGCTCCACGGCATCGGCCCCCGGCGGCAGTGGCGGGATGTCGAGGCTGTACGTCGTATTCGCCGCCATCCACGCCTCCAGCGCCCGGATCTTGTCGTAGGTCGTCGGGGCCGATGCGGTGACGGTCCGGGCCAGTTCGACGACGTTGTCGGGGACGTCGGGGAGCTGCAGGTATCGATCGGCGATGTCGTCGGGGACGCCGTGAACGAGCGGATCAGCCGCCCGGAGTGCCGTCTCGGTGACGTGTGGTCGATGGCTGACCACGGTGTACACCGTTTCCGAACCGAGTTCGACGCCCGAGCGCAAGGTGCCGTCGGTGAGCTGGAACAGAAACCGTTCGGGGAAATAGACGTCCGTGATTCGGTAGGCGCCGAACACGACATTGGGGCCGACCGCCTCGAGGTAGAAGGTCTGGATGAACTCCTCTCCGAAGGGTCGGTCGTCGCCCAACGTGGGCCGCGTCCTGATGGGAGTGTTACCGCCCACGACCGTCGCCTCATCGTCTGACAGGGTCCACGTTCGCCCGTCCCAGGTGTCGAAGGTCTGTCCACGCCAGAAGGCCGGCGCGGGTGCGCGCACCCGCATCACCAACTGGTCGTTGGGCCGTCCGCGCAGACTGGTGTCGAGCTGTTCGGCGAACCCGAAGTAGCCGAACGCGGCTCGGTTCGACCCATCCGAACCGGTTCCGGATTGGCCGCCGTTGCCGAGGCTGGGGTTCGAGAAGCCGCCGGGATTGGGGAGGGGGATCGACGACGGGAGGTTCATGGGGAAGGTGAACGCTCGACTCGACCGGGCGGCCGGCAAGACGAAGAACAGGATCATGCCTGCGATCACGACCATCGTGACGAGCCGTGCCACGGAGCCGGTCACACCGGCCGTGAGCGGCGCCGGGTTCGTCTCGAGCGCGGGGGCGTCGGTCAATTGGCTCCGGTAGGCGAGGGTGAGGCTGAGCACGAGACCGACGGCCCACAAGGCCATCCAGATGCCGAGGAGCGGCGAGACGGACAGCGCGGCGGTGATCGACAGCATGGCCCCCGAGGACGCGAGGCTGAACATGAGATCTCGTCGGGCCGGGACATGCAACGAGTGGAGCACCTGTACCCACACGAACAGTTCGGCGAGCGGGACCTGGACGTTGACGAACCCGGCCTGGGCGGCGGCGGCCAGATCCCCGACGAAGGCGATCAGGGCGGCTACGAGTCCGATCGCCAGAAAGCCTTTCAGGACGAGCGCGTCGGAGAAGCGCTGCGCGTACGACAGCGCAAACCCGGCGGGGACGCCCACGAGTGCCGCAGCGGCGGGAGCCGTGCCGACGATGTCTTCGGCCAGCAGGGCGACGACTGCCACCATGACCGTGGCGCCCACGGCGACGCGAAGGGCGACCGAGGGTTCGGGATCGATGGCGCGGTTGGCGTCCTTGATGGCCGACCAGACGCTCACGACACGCCCGCCACGATCGTGGTGCCGGCTGACTCGGTCGATGCGGGCAGTGGTCCAGGGGTGGCGCGTGCCAGGCGGCGACCCGCCTCGAGCATCGAGCCGACGAATCCGGCGTGGGGTCCGCCCGCCTCTGCCGTGTGGAGCGCAACGGGCCGACCCGCAGCCAATCCGGCCTGAACGAGTCCGGCCGCCACGGACGCTCTTCGCTCTGCCTCGTCGGCGTTCGTGTTCAGGTCCACCCGCACGGTCAAGAGCGGTGCGTCCGGAGATTCGAGTTCCTTCACGATCGGCTGGTCGGACCGGGCCGTTGCCGGCCAGTGCATGAGCCGAATCGGGTCGCCGACCGAGTACTCCCGCACGGTGCGGACGGTTTCGCCTTGCCCCTGCCGGCTGCCACGATGCTCTTCGCCCGGCCGGGCGACGGACGGCGCGGCGGGCAGCCGCGCCGGTGTCACGCGCGGCGCCACCTCGATCGGATGCGGGAGCGTCAGTTTGATGCGGCGCGTCGCCCACGCCAGACCAAACGGTGCACCGCTTCGGACCTCGACGGCCACCTCGTGGAGCAGCCCCCGGCGCTCGGCGATGACCCGCGCGTCGCCCGTTCCGCCCGACGCGCACACGGTCGTTCCGGCCGGCTCGACGGAGGTCAGGTGTACGCGGCTTCGGGTTTCGACGCGGAACCTGATGTCGAACGGTCGTCCCGCGAGCGCGTCGGTGGGCGCGTCGGCGTCGACCGTGACCGCTCGGAGCGAGAAGACGGGGCCCAGAATCCCTACGGCGATCACACCGAGCGACAGCGCCACCAGGACCACGAGCCATCCCGAACCCGTCGTTCGGCTCGCCACGAAGAAGGCGAGCGTCAGCAGGATCATCACGACGACGCCCCGAGTCGGCCCGAGTCGCATCTCAGGGGACGCGGACGGTGGCGAGTACCTCGTCCATCACGGCGCGATTGGCGCGCAGGTCGCCGCCTCCGGACAGGATCAGCCGATGGGCCATCACGGGCCCGGCAACCGCCTTGACGTCGTCGGGGCTCACGTAGCGAGACCCGCGCACGACGGCATGGCCCCGTGCGACGGCGAGCAGCGCCAAGCTGGCGCGCGGGCTGGCGCCGAGCGTCACCTCCGGGTGGTTCCGGGTGCCTTCGGCCACGTCGAGTACGTAGTCGGCCACGGCGTGGTCGCAGTGCAGTGTCGCCACCTGCTGGATCGCCTCGTCGAGTTCGGAGGCGGTCACGACCGCCTCGACGGCAGGAAGATGCGCGGCGCCACCCTGACCCAAGAGGATCTCGCGCTCGGAGCTCCGGCCCGGGAGGCCGAGTTCGATGATGGCTGCGAACCGGTCGAGTTGTCCTTCGACCAGGGGAAACGTGCCGGCGTGCTCGAAGGGGTTCTGAGTGGCGACGACGAAGAAGGGCTTCGGTAGGCGATAGGTGGCGCCGTCGACTGAGACCTGTCGCTCAGCCATCGCCTCGAGCATGGCCGCCTGCGTGCGCGGAGTGGCCCGGTTGATCTCGTCGAACAGCACCACGTTGGCGAAGAGAGGTCCGGGCCGGAACTGCCACTTCTCGGTGGAGCGCGTGTAGACCGACACACCCGTGACGTCGGCCGGCAGCAGGTCGGGCGTCCCCTGCACACGCCGGAACGACCCTCCCACGGAAGCGGCCATCGATTTGGCGAGCACGGTCTTTCCGACCCCGGGAACGTCCTCGATGAGCAGGTGTCCGCCCGACAGCAGCACCGAGATGGCGAGACGAATCTGATCGGGCTTCCCGCGGAGCACCGACGACAGGTTCGTGAAGAGGTCCCCGGCCACCCTCGAACCCAGCGGGGCTCCCTGCCGGAGTGGTTGGGGGGGTGCCGGTTCGGGCGCGGGGGACGGAACAGCGTGCATGGAGTCAGTATCGGCCGACGACGAAGCCATATTGAGGTCAGTGTGACAGACCCCGGCGCGGTACGTGATCGATCGCGTACACTCCAAGCACAAGCCATCGACCCTGGTCGGGAGAGCGCCGCCGCGAGCGGCCGCCGAAGGAGCAATGTTCCCCGGACAATCTCTCAGGCACCCGGACCGATCAGGAGAGGCAACGCTGGAAAGCAGCCGAAGGGCTCACCGAAGGGGAAAGCCACCCACGTGGCGAAACTCTCAGGTCCATGACAGTCGGGGCTGCGGCGGCGCGCGCCGAGACGGAGGACTGACATGGACCTGCAACGAACACCCCTCTACGGGCTGCACACGGATCGCGGCGGCCGCATGGTCGAATTCGCGGGATACGAGATGCCGATCCGCTACGAGGACGGCATCATCGCCGAACACCTGCAGACGCGGTCGGCCGCCAGCCTGTTCGACGTCGGCCACATGGGCGTGATCGAGGTCTGGGGACACGGCGCGGCCGAACAACTCGAGCGGCTGGTTCCCTCGGCGATCGTCGGTCTGCCGCACGGCAAGCTCCGCTACACCTTCTTCACCAATGATCAGGGTGGGGTGATCGACGACCTCATGGTCACCAACGCCGGTGACCGGATCGTCCTCGTGGTGAACGCCGGAACGAAGGCGGGTGACCTCGAACATCTGCAGTCTCACCTGGATGTCGAAGTCCGGCCCCGTCCCGACCTGTCGTTGCTCGCCCTCCAGGGTCCCGCCGCCGAGAGTGTGCTCTCCGGTCTCACCGACGCCCCGGTGGCCACGCAGCCGTTCATGACGTCCGTCGACGCCGAGGTGGGCGGCGTCGACATGTCGGTGTCTCGATCCGGTTACACCGGCGAGGACGGCTTCGAGCTGATGCTGCCATCCGATGCGGCGCGGTCGGTGGCGGAACGCCTGCTGTCGGATCCCGACGTCGAACTCGCCGGCCTCGGGGCACGCGACTCGCTTCGGCTCGAAGCGGGGCTGTGCTTGTACGGTCACGATCTCGACGCCACCACGACGCCGGTTGAAGCAGCTCTCGTGTGGGCGATGCAGAAGCGGCGACGCACCGAAGGCGGATTCCCGGGGTTCGACATCATCCGCCGCCAACTCGACGACGGCCCGTCGCGGCTCAGAGTCGGTCTTCGTCCTGACGGCCGGGCACCGGTACGGGAGGGCGCCGAACTGCACGCGAACGGATCGGTGATCGGTGTCGTGACATCGGGCGGATACGGGCCCTCCGTCGAAGCGCCGGTGGCGATGGGCTACGTCGCCGCCGAACATGCCGACGCCGGAACCGAGTTGACCGCTCATCAACGCAACAAGTCGGTGAAGGTGACCGTCTCCGATCTGCCGTTCATCCAGCCGTCCTACTACCGAGGTGAAACCGCATGACCTTCCTCGACCGCCACTTGGGTCCCCGCCCGTCCGACCTGGCCGCCATGCTCGAGACCGTGGGCGCCGGTTCTCTGGAGGAACTGATCGACAAGGCGGTCCCGTCCGGGATTCGCGACGATCGGCTGGAACTTCCCGACCCGCTCTCGGAAGTGGACGCGCTGGCACGTATGCGTGACTACGCCGACCAGAACACCGTGCTCCGATCTCTCATCGGCCAGGGGTACTACGGCACGATCACGCCCGGTGTCATCCAGCGCAATGTGCTGGAGAACCCCGGCTGGTACACCGCCTATACGCCGTACCAGCCCGAGATCTCGCAGGGGAGGCTCGAGGCGTTGACCGTCTTCCAGACGATGGTCGCCGACCTGACCGGCATGGCTCTGGCCAACGCCTCCCTGCTCGATGAGGGCACCGCCGCCGCCGAGGCGATGGCGTTGGCGCACCGCGCGTCGAAGTCGGGATCCGATGTCTTCTTCGTCGACGCCGACGCCCATCCGCAGACGATCGACGTGATCCGCACACGCGCCGGCTCGCTCGGTTTCGAGGTCGTGGTGGGCGACGTGGCCCAGGCGCTGGAGCACGGGCCCTTCGGGCTGCTCGTTCAATACCCTGGCACGTCGGGTTCGGTTCGAGATCTGAGCGATCTGATCGCAGCCGCGCACGATGGCGGTGCCGTCGTGACGGTGGCGGCCGACCTGCTCGCCTTGACGCTGCTCCGCCCACCGGGCGAGATGGGCGCCGACATCGTAGTGGGGACGTCACAGCGGTTCGGGGTTCCGATGGGGTACGGGGGCCCGCACGCCGCCTACATGGCCGTCACCGATGCCCACACCCGTTCGCTGCCAGGCCGGTTGGTCGGCGTCTCGGTGGACAGCGGCGGACGCACGGCGTACCGCCTGGCACTCCAGACCCGCGAACAGCACATCCGTCGAGAGCGGGCGACTTCCAACATCTGCACGGCCCAGGTCCTGCTGGCGGTGATGGCTGCCCTCTATGCGGTCTACCACGGTCCGGCGGGGTTGACGGAGATCGCCCGCCGA
The DNA here is from genome assembly GCA_041628225.1 of Acidimicrobiia bacterium. Lineage (GTDB taxonomy): Bacteria > Actinomycetota > Acidimicrobiia > Spongiisociales > JAENVV01 > JBFKPQ01. The sequence goes on from JBFKPQ010000001.1 coordinate 136,723, forward strand.
GTCCACGAACTGACGAGCCGGCTGGCGGCCTCGTTGGAAGCCGGTGGGCTCGAACTGGTCAACTCGACGTGGTTCGACACCCTCTGCGTCCGGGTCGAGTCCGCGACCGACGTCCTGGAACAGGCTGTCGCAGCGGGCTACAACCTACGCCTGGTGGACGCCACCACGGTCGGCGTGTCGTTCGATGAGACGGTCGACGAAGCCGATCTCGCCGCGGTCTGTGACATCTTCGGCGTTGCCGTTACCGATACGGCCGCTGCCGGCTGGACCGACGAACTGGCACGCTCGAGCGAGTTCCTGACGCATCCGACGTTCCACCGCTACCGGTCGGAGACAGAGATGCTTCGCTACCTGCGCCGGCTCCAGGACAAGGACATCGCGCTCGATCGGTCGATGATCCCGCTCGGGTCCTGCACGATGAAGCTGAACGCGACGTCGGAGATGGTTCCCATCACCTGGCCCGAGTTCGCCGACCTACATCCGTTCGCGCCGATCGATCAAGCCACCGGCTATGTGGGTCTCATCGCCGAACTCGAGACGTGGCTGGCCGAGATCACGGGCTACGACGCCGTCTCGGTGCAACCGAACGCCGGTTCGCAAGGTGAATACGCCGGTCTGCTGGCCATCCGCGCCTATCACGAGAGCCGCGGCGAACCAGAACGAGACGTCTGCCTCATCCCGTCGTCGGCGCACGGCACGAATCCCGCGTCGGCGGCGATGGCTGGGCTTCGAGTCGTCGTCGTCGAATGCGACGAGAACGGCAACGTCGACGTCACCGACCTCTCCGCGAAGGCCGCCGAACACGCCGACCGTCTGGCCGCGCTCATGGTGACCTACCCGTCCACACACGGCGTGTTCGAAGAGGCGATCTCTGAGATCTGCGACATCGTGCACGACCACGGGGGTCAGGTGTATCTCGACGGAGCGAACCTCAACGCGATGGTGGGCATCGCCAAGCCGGGCTGGTTCGGCTCAGACGTATCTCACCTGAATCTGCACAAGACGTTCACCATTCCGCACGGCGGCGGGGGGCCAGGCGTCGGCCCGATCGGGGTGAAGGCCCACTTGGCGCCGTTCTTGCCCGGCCATCGCACCGACGATGCGGCCGGACCGGTTGGGCCGGTGGCTTCGGCTCGATGGGGTTCAGCCGGCATCCTCCCCATATCGTGGATGTATATCGCCATGATGGGCGCGGCCGGCATGCGGGCGGCCACCGAAGTGGCGATCCTCAATGCCAACTACGTGGCCAAGCGACTCGAAGGGCACTTCGACGTTCTGTACACCGGCGCGGCAGGTCTCGTGGCCCACGAATGCATCATCGACATCCGTCCCTTGCACCGGACGACCGAGGTGACCGTCGACGACATCGCCAAGCGTCTCGTCGACTACGGCTTCCACGCTCCCACCATGTCGTTCCCGGTGGCCGGGACGCTCATGATCGAGCCGACCGAGTCGGAGTCGAAGGAGGAGCTCGACCGGTTCTGTGAGGCGATGATCGCCATCCGCCAGGAGATTGCCGCCATCGAGCAGGGTGAGGTGGCACACGCCGATTCGGCGCTGGCGCACGCTCCCCACACCGCGGAGGATCTCGTCGCGGTGGACTGGGACCGGCCGTACGCACGACGGTTCGGCGCGTATCCGGTGCCCGGCATCGTCGATCGAAAGTACTGGCCCCCGGTGTCGCGGATCGACGCGCGATATGGCGATCGAAACATCATGTGTGCCTGTCCGCCGATCGACGAGTGGCGCTGAGGATCACACGTCGGCGGGATCGAATGCCACCCGGTCGAGCGCCCAGCGGGGTGCCGTCGCCTGCCACCAACCGAGCACGTCGAGGCGGCCCTCGACCTTGGCGGCCAGCAGCGAGAGGTCGTCGCCGGTGATGGTGAATCGGGGGACGGACCATCCGTCCGTCCGCCGTGGCCGGAAGCAGATGGCGTAGGCCTCGACGAATCCCGCGGCTCGCGCCGCCGACGTGACGGTGTCGGTCACGTGTTGGGCCGGTCGCCCGAACGGGTAGGCGGCCCGTAGGACGTCGGTCTGGAGCCGGTCCTCCAGGTCGGCGCGCGATCCGGCGAGCTCGTGGAGGACCGTGGTCGGGTCGAGGCCGGCGAGGTTGCGGTGTGTGATCGTGTGGGCGCCGATCTCCATGCCGGCCGTCACGAGATCTTCGGCGTCGCGCCAGCTCATCCCCAGGATGTCGTCGTGCGGAGCCCGGTTGATGGCCGCGAAGTGCGCGAGGACGTCCGGATCACCGTCGAGGAGTCCCGTGGTCAAGAAGAAGGTGGCGGGCCAACCCCGGTCGACCAGCCGTGGCAGGACCGTGTGGTGGTTGTCCCGGTAGCCGTCGTCGAAGGTGAGAGCCACCCGAAGGCCGTCAGCCGGCGTGGAGAGATCGGCGAGTGAGACGACGGTGGCGTTGTCGGCGAGCCAGTCGAGATGGGCGTCGAAACGATCGGGGGTGAGATCCGCAAAGGCCGTGGTGTTCGAGATCGAGTGGTAACACAAGATCACCGATCGATTCCTGCCCGACGGCGCCGGCAGGCGCGCCAGCAGCTGCTTGGCGGCTCCCTTGACCATCGCCATCGCGCCCCGCTGCTCTGCCATGCGGGCCAGGCTAGGCCGCCCGCTAGCTTGATGGCCTTGCGGATACTCCTGGTGCACACGGCCTACCGGCAGAGCGGAGGCGAGGACGCGGTCGTCGACCGCCAGGCCGCGCTGCTCGCCGGGGGTGGACATGACGTCGACCTGTTCCGATTCGAGAACCCTGCCGGTGCGCGGGAGTCGGTGTTCGGCTTGGTGCGTGCGCCATGGAACCCCGCCTCGGCGCGGGTGCTTCGGGAACGGATCGAAGCGTTTGGTCCGGATGTGGTGCACGTCCACAACACGTGGTTCGCGGCATCGCCGGCCGTGTTCGCCACGGTTCGCCGCGCCGGCGCCCCGCTGGTCGTGACCCTCCACAACTACCGGCCGCTGTGTGCCAATGCCTTGCTGTTTCGTGACGGCGCCGTCTGCGAGGACTGCGTCGGCCACCTCGGATGGCGCGGGGTCGTTCGCCGGTGTTACCGCGACTCCGCCGTCACCTCGGCGGCTGTGGCGGGCACCTCGGTGCTGCTCTCACGCCAGCTGGCGTGGGCCGATCGGCTCGTGGTTCCGAGCCGGACAGCCGGCGAGCGTTTCCGGGCGGCCGGGCACACCCGCCTGAAGGTGATCCCGCACGCGATTCCCGATCCTGGTCCGCGCCTGGTGGACGCCGCCGACTCGGACATGGTGGTGTTCGCGGGGCGTCTTTCGGCGGAGAAAGGGCTGGAACAAGTGGTGGTGTCCTGGCCGTCCTCCCGGATGCGACTCCACGTGTTCGGGGACGGCCCGGAACGTTCCCGGCTCGAAGCCGTAGCACGACCAGGCGTCGTGTTCCGGGGTTGGTCTCCCCCCGAGGAGGTCGCCACCGCCCTCCGATCGGCGCGCGCCCTGGTGTTTCCGTCGGTCGTGCTCGAGACCTTCGGGCTGGCGGTCGGCGAGGCGCTGGCGGCCGGCACCCCGGCATTCGTGACGGCCGGCACGGCCGCCTCGGAACTGATCGAAGCGGGCGGGGGATGGTCGGTTCGATCACAAACGGGTTGGGACAACGCGCTCAGCGTGTTGGAGGACCCGGCGCAGGTGTCACAGAGAGCGGTCGAGGCGCGCGCGGTCTACGAGTCGTCTCTGTCGCCTGCGGTGGGCCTCCGGCGGCTGGTCGAGCTCTACGAAGCGGTGCTCACACATCGGTAGTTTTCGCGCTCTCCGAGTACCCCTCCCCCCACTCTCCGTGTGGTGGTAGGTTTGAGCAGAGGCGCAACATGCGCCACGCGTAAGCACGAGATTGGGGCTCGGGAGGCACCAGGGTGTGGTCGGCTGTCCCGTGCCCCCGATGAGGGGGATGCGATGCAAAAAGTATTGGTGACGGGGGCCGGCGGCTTCATCGGTCATCATCTCGTCACGGATCTGAAACGGCGGGGCTACTGGGTCAGGGGCGTGGACCTCAAGCACCCGGAGTTCAACGAGACGGACGCCGACGAATTCGAGATTCTGGACCTGCGCCGGTGGGACGCCGCCCTCCAGGCGACGCGCGGCATCGACCAGGTGTACGCCCTGGCGGCGGACATGGGCGGCATGGGGTTCATCTCCGCACATCACGCCGAGATACTCCACAACAACTCCCTCATCAACCTCCACACGATGGAAGCCGCGCGCGTCAACGGCGTCGGTCGCTATCTGTACACCTCGTCGGCGTGCATCTACCCGGAGCACCTCCAGGAGGACGCCGACGTCGCGCCCCTCAAAGAGGAGGACGCCTACCCGGCCAATCCCCAAGACGCCTACGGGTGGGAGAAGCTCGTCTCCGAGAAGCTCGCCGAGTACTACGGCGCCGAATACGACCTGGAGGTTCGGATCGTCCGGTTCCACAACATCTACGGCCCGAACGGTACGTACGACGGTGGACGTGAGAAGGCACCTGCGGCCCTGTGCCGGAAGGTCGCCCAGGTCGACGATGGTGGCTCGATAGAGATCTGGGGCGACGGGGAGCAGACGAGGTCGTTCTGCTACATCGACGATTGCGTACAGGGCATCTACCGGCTCATGCAGTCGGACTTTTCCGAGCCGGTGAACCTCGGCCGCGACCGGATGGTGACGATCAACGAGCTCGCGCAGATCATCATCGACATCTCCGGCAAGCGCGACATCTCGCTCGTGCACGTCGACGGACCGCAGGGTGTGCGGGGCCGGAACTCCGACAACGATCTGCTCAAGGAGACCTTGGGCTGGGAGCCCAAGACGCGCCTCGAAGAAGGACTCGAACCCACCTATCGGTGGATCGAAAAGATGGTGCGCGGCTGACCATGATCGATCGCACCGATGTGCTCGGTGTCGGAGTCTCGGCCATCACGATTCCAACGGCGGTCGCCGAGATCGGTCGCTGGATCGCCGATGGCGAACACCACTACGTCTGCGTGACCGGGGTTCACGGCGTGATGGAATCACAGCGCGACCCCGACCTGCTCGTGATTCACAACCGATCCGGCCTCACGACCCCCGACGGCATGCCCATGGTGTGGGCATCGCACCGAGCAGGCCAGCGGCACGTGGAGCGGGTGTACGGGCCGGATCTGATGCTGGCGCTGTGTGAGCACGCCGAGGCTCGAGGATGGACGTCGTTCTTCTACGGCGGCAAGGAAGGCATCCCGGAACTCCTGAAGGAGAAGCTGCAAGGGCGCTATCCGGGCCTCAAGGTCGTGGGAACGTACTCGCCGCCGTTCCGTCCGCTCACGGCCGAGGAGGACGATGCGGTCGTCCAGATGATCAACGAGGCCGCCCCCGATCTCGTGTGGGTGGGACTGAGTACCCCCAAGCAGGAGCGTTGGATGGCCGATCACGTCGATCGTCTGAACGCGGCCGCTCTGTTGGGGGTCGGCGCCGCCTTCGACATCCACGCCGGTGTGCTGCAGCAGGCTCCCCGCTGGATGCAGCGATCCGGCCTGGAGTGGCTCTACCGCCTCGGGCGCGAACCCCGCCGCCTGTGGAAACGGTACGCCGTCAACAACCCGCGCTTCGTGTGGGCGATCCTTCGGAGACCTCCCCGACCCCTCCGCTCGTAGAGTGGGGCCATGGCCAGGGGCGAACACCGAGGGAGATTCGTCGTGATCGTGGGTCCGGACGGTGCCGGCAAGACGACGCTGGCCGCGGCCGTGGCCGACCGCGCGCCGAATGGCTCGGCGTACTTCCACTTCCTACCGAGGCAACTGCTGCCGTCCCCTCCCACGGATCCCGGTCCGCCACCACCGAAGAAGGCGCCCGACCGGAGGCTGTTGGGTTGGCTGCGTCTGGCGCGCAACTGGTTCCGGGCTTCGAACACCTACCGGACCACGTTGCGACCCGCCTTGGAACAGGGGTCGCTCGTCGTCGCCGATCGGTGGGTGTACGGGTACGTCGGTCAACCGGGCGCGCTGCGATTCTCCGGCCCGGAATGGCTGGCGCGGTTGGCAATCCGCCTTCTGCCTCGCCCTGATCTCGTCGTCAACCTCGCCGGACCCGCCGAGGTCCTCGTCACCCGCAAACCCGAGTTGACGGTCGCACAGGCCGAGGCCGAGATGACCCGATGGCTTCGGCTGCCGGTACCGCACCTCGTCACGCTCGACGCAACCCTGCCGCCCGACGAACTGGCCGACCGGGCATGGGAGGCGCTGGCGTGGCGTTGATGACCCGCACGGCTCGCAGTGCCTGGCTGGGCGGCCCGGCTCGACTGGCCTGGTTGATGATGGCGGTTGTCCTGACCTCGTCGTTCAAGGTGCGGGAACGCGACCCGACGCTGGCGACGAGTGGCGTCGTCGACGCGCAGATCGGCGTCGAACTCCTCGTCTGGGGAGCGGCTGCCGCTCTGGCGGTGGCCCGGATCGTCTCGACGCGCACCACGCCGCTCAACACCCCGGCGCGTCTGCACCCGGTGCTCCGGTGGCAAGGTGCCTTGTTCGGGCTCTTCCTCGTCACGTCGCTGTGGTCGCCGTCGCAGCCGGTCTCGGTGGTGCGGGCGGGCCAACTGGCCATCATGTTCGTACTGGGTGTCACGGCGCTTGCCGAGTTCGATCGGGAAGGCATCGAACGCCTGTGGATCTCGGTTCGGCGGGTCGCCTGGATGGCGACGGTGACCGGTGTCGTACTCACCTCCGTTCTGCCGCTGTGGCAGCCGTTTGTGGTGGGGTTCGCAGGGGATGTTCGGTTCCGGATGTTCGCCATGCATCCCATCTCCACCGGGAACTTCCTGGGGTTTGCTCTGCTCGCCCTGGTCACCACCTGGTTTGGCACATCGGAGCCGTGGTTCGAGAGGCGCGGTGGTTCCTTGATCCGCCTGCTGGCCGCGGTGTCGTTCGCCGGTCTCCTGGTTGCGACCGGGTCGCGCGGTGCGATGGTCGCCACGCTGGCGGCGGTGGGCTTGGCGGTTCTTCTGTCTCCCCGTCGGTCGGTTCGTTCGGTGATCCTCCTGGCGGGTGCCGCCTCCGTGCTCGTGGTTGCGGCGGGATTCGGAGCGACGGCGTTGGCCGAAGTGGCGCTGCGGGGCCAGGATCTGGCCGACGTCGCACGGCTCAGCGGTCGGTTCGAGTTGGCGGCTGCGGCGGTGCCGCTGCTGGAGGATCGCGTGCTGTTCGGGCACGGGTACCTGGCCGCCCGGTCCGTGTTCTTGCAGCTCGCGTGGGGCGCCGGTGAATCGCACAACATGCTGTTGGAGATCTTGTTCTCGACCGGCCTGTTCGGACTGGTGCTGCTGGCCGGCTTCCTCGGCAGCCTCGCCAAGACGATCGTGATCGGTGGCTTCGGCGAGCGGCCGCTCGCCCGCCAGGCCGCACCCCTCCTCCTGTGGCCGCTGCTCAACGGGGTCGTGGCCAGTGGGTTCATCGCCGGCCCAGGGACGGGGCTCTTGGCGATCACACTGGCCGTGATGTTCGCCGTGCGGGACTCATGATGAAGATCCTGCTCGTGGCGCACAGCTGCGAACCGGGGCGAGGATCCGAAGCGGGTGCCGGCTATGCGACCCTCCGAGCAGCCGCGGAGCGGGGTGAGGTGTGGCTCCTCACCCGGGCCAACAACGTTGCTCTCGTAGAAGCGGGTCTGGCCGCGGCGCCGCCCGCACACCCGGTGCACGTCGTCGGACTGGATGGTGCGCCGTGGTTGCTGTCCCTCAAGAAGCGCTTCGGCGCGCACCGGCTCTACAACGCCTGGTGGCAACGGCTGGTGGCACAGAAAGCCCTCCGGCTGCACGACGACGTGCAGTTCGATCTCGTCCACCATGCGACGCTCGCGTCCTACTGGATGCCGATGGCGGCCCTGCGCATACCGCGACCCGTCGTCGTCCAGGCCGGCGGAGCCGAGACCGTGCCGCGCACGCTGCTTCGCTTCATCGGATGGCGCGAGACCGTCCAGCAGGCGATCCGCGTCGCCGCACGAGCCATCGTGGGCCGGACGACGTGGGCGAAGCGCCCCGCCGGTCACCCGACGGTGTTGATCGCCCAGAACGACGACATGGCCGCATTCGCCAAGAAGAGCTGGCTCGCCGACCACCTCGACGACGTCATGGTGTTCCCCAATGCGAGCGATCCCGATCTCGACGACTGGCGATCCGACCCGGCCGAGCGGCAGCCCGTCGTGTTGTTCGTGGGCCATCTGGGACGGCACAAGGGCACCCACCTGGCCGTGGAGGCGTTCGGTCACGTGGCCCGTGACGACGCTCGGCTGGTGCTCGTCGGTGGGGGAGCGGACCCGGCCCTCGTGCGAAAGATCGAACGCAGCGGTCTCTTCGACCGGGTGCGCCTGACGGGTCGGATGCCCCGACCCGAGGTACTCGCACAGATGAATCGAGCGAGCGTGCTCATCGCACCCTTCCTGCGCGACTCGGCCGGCTTTGTCGTCAGCGAAGCACTGTCGGTCGGGCTGCCCGTAGTGGCGCTCGACCACGCCGGCCCGGCGAGCCTGGCGCGCCTGTGGCCGGCCGACCGGTCCGACCTCGTCCCGGTGACTGACCGCCGGTCCACCATCGCCGGATTGACCGCGGCGCTGGAGCGCCGTCTGGCGGCCCCGGCCCCGGTCGCCGACCGTCTCCGGCCTGCCTCCCGACGCCTCACGGACGTAGTCGAGGACGCCTATCAGCGCGCGCTCGGCCTGGACGTCCGGTCGTGATCTCCTCGTTGCTCCGGTCGCTGGCGGATGCCGGGTTCGGCTCGCTCGCCGTGGTGCTTCGCAACGGGGAGGAGCTTCCGGATGACCTCAGCGGAACCGACTTGGACGTATCGGTGCTGCCGGGCGCCGGACCCGCTGACGTGGTCCGCCTCGTCGACGAAGTCGGACGGGCTTCCGGCTGGATGATGGTGCTCGAGAACAGCCGCCGTCACATCGCCGGCGCCAGCCTCCACCACCCGGCGACCGGAACGTCGGCCCACTTCGACGTGTTCGACGGTGTGACGGCCTACGGCATGCCGCTCCTGACGCCCGCCGACCTGGCCGACGAGACGGTTCTTCAGGGCGGCTTCTCGGTGCTCACCGGTCGTGGCGAGACCTTGGTCACCCTGCTGCATCACCTGTCGTGGAACGGTCGTCTCGGCAAGCGGAAGTACGTGGACGACGCACTGGCGGTACTCGCCGACGACGGTGCTTGGCTGCGCGTCCGGCTCGAAGCGGTGTGGGGCGCCGACGCATCCGAAGCCGTCTTGGCCGATCTCGTTGCGGGGCGGTTGACCGAGTCGGGAGGTTCGAGTCGCCGGCGTCGTCGGCGCCTCCTTGCGGCGCGGGCGCAGCGGCTGGGGTGGGGGAGAGCCGTCCGGTCGTATGGCTCGTATCTGGGAGCGCAGGCAGAGTCGCTGCGCCGTCCAGCCGGTGTGGTCGCAACGCCAGGAGCGCGTCTGCCCTCTGGACTGGAAGTCACCGCCGAGCTCGCCTGTGACGTCGCGCCGCACTCGCTGGCGGCGCCGTCGGTCCGCAGCGCCTCGGCGAATGTCGAGAACCGAAACGGCGAGCGCTATGTGTCGTCGGTCCGGTCGACCTGGGACCGCTGGCGGATCATTCGGTGGGTGACCCCTTCGGCGTTCCTCTGGTACCTGGCCAAGCGGGGACGCATCGTGATCCTCGATGAGGTCCCGGCTCTCATCCGCGTCGGCCAACGGCGCGGCTGGCCGTGGGTGGCCCGATGACGACGCTCCGCCGGTCGGTCCCGTTCGGTCTGGCCGACGCAGGACTGGCGTCGCTCGCCACGTTCGTGGCAGGAGGCTTTGCCGCGGCGGTCTTCGAAGAGCGGACCATGGGCGTGTATGCCCTGTTCTTCCAGGCGTTCATGTTCGGGCAGATGGTGTCGAGTCAGCTCGTGATGGTCCCCAACGAGATCGGCGTCGTCGATCATCCGGTCGATCGGCGGCTGTCGATGACCTACCACCTGCACCGGCTCATCGTGATGCCGGCGCTGCTGGCGGCTCTGCTGGTGCCGGTCGTGGCGTTCGCCACTGCGGCCGACGCCGAAGATGCGATCTTCTGGCCCATGCTCGTGACGGCCACGGCGGTCACGAGCATCAGCCCGATCCAGACACACGTGCGGCGCCTCCTGCACCTGGCGAACCGCTCCTGGGCGGCGGCCACCGTGTCGATGATCCAGGTCATGGTGATGGCGGCGACGCTGGCGCTCGGTCGCTGGCGCGGCATCCCGGACGTGTGGCTTCCGTTCGGATCCCTGGCGCTGGCCAACGTGCTGTCGTCGGCCTGGGGGTACGGGTGGGCCCTCCGGGCGGCCCGCGACCTGCACCGGATCCCACGACCCGCGCTCCGCCGTCTCGTGGGCCACGGCCGGTGGCTGCTGGCCACAGGCGGGACGACGTCGGCAGCCGGGTTGGCGGTGGCGGTGGTCGTCAAGGCCCTCGCCGGACTCGAGGTGTTGGGACAGGCCGAGGCGGCCCGCATCCTGTCACAACCCGTGTTCGTCCTGGCGGTGGGCCTGTCGGCGGTGTACGGGCCGCGCTCCATGGAGGCCGCCAGTCTGAAGGACGAGGCGAGGGCCCGCCGGCTGCGGCGCGGCTTCGCCGCTGCGGTGGGCGCCATGGGCGTCGTCTACGCGGTCGTCGTGGCCGTTCCGTGGCCCTGGAGCCCGCTGCCGGGTTGGTTTGCCGGCGCCTACGGTGTCACCGGGCTTCTGGCGGTGTCGGTGGCGGGCAACTTGAGCCAGGGGCTGGTGTTTTCGCGGCGTTCCGAGTTGATGGGAGCCAAGCTCCTCAAGCAGCTCGGCCTGACCGAACTGGTCGGCAGTGTCGGTCGGCTCGTCACGGCTGCCCTGGCGGGCGTGATCGGAGCGTTCGCCGTTCCGCTCGGGCTCGTCGTCCTCAATATCGTGCGGTCGGTCCGCTACCGGGCACGGACCGACGAGTGGTATCAGGGATCGATTCGCACCGACCCGGCGTCGTTGCCCTGAGCCTGCCACTCGGCGAAGGTCAAGAGGCTTCCATCCCACAGGAACAGATCGGCGTCGGCCGACACGACGTATTCGTTGTCATGGAAGCGGTTGTTCCACTCGTCGTAGATGCCGGGATCGGGACCTTTGTGGTCGATACCGGTGATGCCCGTCGACGACACGATGCGGTTGTCGTGGACGTCGAGGTTGCGCACCTCGAACGGTCCCAACGGTCCCTCGCCCCGCACCGGGTCGTAGAACCCCCACACCGCCCGCACCGCGTTGTCGACGATCTCGTTGCCGACGATCTCCACGTCTGGTGAACCCGAAACGAAGATGCCGTACAAGCCGTTGTTGCGCACCACGTTGTTCCGAATGACCGCCGCGTAGGAGATCTCGTGCGATATCCCGTGCCGCTCGTTGTGTTCGACGAGGTTGTCTTCGTAGACGACCCCCGTGTTCGAGCCGTCCACCCACAGCCCCGTGCCGAAGTTGTGATGGACGTGGTTTCCGACGATCCGAATACCCTCGCACTCGCCGAACTTCGTCCCACCGGCATCCCACGCGGGTTCGAAACCCGCCGTGTTGTTGTAGGCGATCTCGTTGTCCTGGACGAGGAGGTCGTTGGCCCGGAAGGCCGACATCCCGTAGGCGCCGTTGTGGTGTGTGTAGTTGCCGATGATGCGCGCTTCGGACCCGGCGCGGATGCCGTTGCCGTGGTTGAGCCGGGTCTCGTTGCCGACGATCGTCCATCGCCGGCCCTCGAAGGCGCGGATGCCGGTCTCGTACATCTCGACGATGAGGCCCTCGACGTGGACGTCATCGGCGGGTCCGTTGAAGGCGGCCACGGCGGCGATGCTCGCCTCGACGCGCCGGCCAGAAGGATCGTCGAACAGATGGATGCGGTCGGCTTCGTAGTCGAAGTACCAGGTCCCAGGTCCGAGATCGGCGAGGTCGGTCACCTGCCACAACATCACACCGTCGATGAACAGGTCCTCCGAGTGCTGGCAGCCGGAATATCCCTCGATGCAGCGCAGGTCGCGCGGGGGACGTTCCTGATCCTGGCCCTCGGCCACCCAATGCCCCTCGAACCGTGTGAACTCGGTCAGCACCTTGGCCCCGTTGAGAATGGCCCCCGGCTCCCCGAAGAACCGGTCGCCGTCCTTGGGTGTGGCCACCTGCAGCCGGTGGATGCCGGCGGCGATGACGTAGGTCGTGCCGGCGGGATGGGCGTCGATCGCCGCTTGGAGGTCGTCGCCGACCTCCACACGCACGCCGTCGGGCAAGGACGCAGGAGGGATCGACGTCGTGGACGGGGCGGGCGGTGAGGTCCTCGGAGTGGTGGACCCGATGGCAGGCAACGACACCGGCGGATGAGCCGCCGGCGGCGTGTTGCGGCCCAGCGTCCACCAGGCGACGGCCGCACCGACCGCGAGCAACAGGATGACGATGAGTCGGCGGTTCAAGGCCGACTCACCCTAATCAGTGGCCTTTGCTGAGTCCCAAGACGGCGGGAACCGTCTTCACGAGGAGTTCGACGTCCGTACGGAGACTCACCGTACGAACGTAATCGATGTCGATGTCGGTCCGTTCGTACATCGGTACGTCGAGGGACCGATCGGCGATCTGCCAGGGACCGGTGACGCCGGGCTTGACGAGATGCCGCTGGTGTTGCCAGGGCTGATACTTGGTCTCGACGATGTCGACGAGCTCGGGCCGCGGCCCGATCAGGCTCATGTCGCCGCGCACGACGTTCCAGAACTGGGGCAATTCGTCGATACTCCACGTGCGGAGGAATCGGCCGACCGCGGTCACGCGTGGGTCGTTCGCCGACTTGTGGACCTGCCGCCGGTCGCACTCGCGGCGGTCCCACGAATCAGAGCGCGACCGGGCCCTCCGATCGCCGTGCCGCCGGTCACCACAACGCCGGTCGTCGATCATCGTCTTGAGCTTGAAGATCGTGAAGACGCGTCCTCCCCGCCCGACGCGCGGCTGCGTGTAGAGCGGCCGTTCGCCGGTCGATACCCAGACGGCCGTGGCGGCCAACACGATCAGTGGCAGCGTCGCCAGCGTGGCGAGCGTACCCAGCACGACATCGATGACCGGTTTGACGAACCGGACATAAGCATTGGGCGACGGAACGTCGACGACGACCAGTGTTCGTTCGTCGCCGAGCCGTCCTGGAGAGACAGCCGGAATGTTCCGGCGTTCCCTGGCAGTTGACATGACCTCGATACCCCCTTCGGCCTAGCCGGAGGTTCGAGGAATCACGAAACACGACGACCATCACTGGTCGTTGTCTATAGCCCGCCATGTGCGAGGGACAGGTGTCCCTCGAAGCCTCCGTCGCCAACAATACCGCGCTGAGTGGTGGAGCGTGGGCTTAGTTTTCGCGAGTCAGCCGGGCCAGCAGCGAGGACCGCGGCGGCGTGATACCGAAATCGTCGAAGAACCCGATCATCGCCGCGACGATGGCGTCCGGTGAATCCTCCGGCAGGTAGTGCTTGCCGCGTACCGCCACCGACACCTGGTTCTGCCAGCGCTGAGCCCGCTCGAGCGGCGCCCCGGTCAGGATGAAGCCTGGGTTGCCGGCGATCAGCAGTTTGGGGATGTCGGTCTCGGCGAGGAATGCCGTGTAGCGGTCGACGGCGTCCCGTACGTAGGGCGAGGCCCCGGTGAACGGCAGGTCGGCCAACAAGGACCAGGTGGCCCGCCGATCTTCGCCCTTCTCGATGAAGGGGGCCCGGTACTCGGCGAACTCGGGCGGTGTCAGGCGGCGGATGATCCCCTGCGGCAACATGTCCTCGACCACGCGGTTGCCCTCGAGGGCTTTCCAGTCCTCGTCGATGATGTCGCGGACGAGCTGGCGGGACGACATGGGCCAGCTGCTCCAGGCCAGCGGCTCGGTGATCGACTCCATGTGCACGATCGCTCGCACGCGTTCGGGATTCTGGCGCGCCCAGTCGAAACCGAGCATCGACCCGTACTCGTGGAGAACCAGGACGACGGGTTCGGCCGGAGCGAGGAGCTCCATGAAGGCGTAGAAGAACAGGCGCTGGTCCGGAAAGCGATAGGTGTTGCGCCCGCACGGCCACTGTTTTGCCGAGCCGCCCATTCCGGGGAGATCGGGCGCCAGGCATGTTCCGTAGGCGGTGAGCGGCGGGATGATGTTGCGCCACAGGTACGACGAGGTCGGGTTGCCGTGGACGAAGACGATGGGAGCCCCTCGCCCTTGTTGTACGAACGTCGCCGGTTGGCCCAGCACGAGGCCGGCGCGCGTGCGGAGCGGCTCGGTGTTCATCATGTCGGCCGGACACTCACGGTGGTAGCGATGGTACAGTCCTGTGTCTGGGGTGAACGCCACGAGGGGGCATTTCGAACATGGCCGTCGCGATGGATCGACGGGCGCTCGAGCCGACGGTCACGAGTGCCACATGGAAGTACCGCTGGTACGTGTTGGCGGTTGCCGGCCTATTCGTCGTGCTCGGCGTGTTGTGGTTGCAACTCCGCCCCGACGTATTCCGCGCCGAAGCCGTGCTCGTGCTGGAAGACCCCACGCCGCGGGGCGCCGACCAATTGGGCGACGTCCGTGATTTCGATCGGTACGTGGCCGATCAGGTCGAGATTCTTCAATCGGTGATCCTCGCCCAGCGCGCCACCGAGCTCTTCGAGGCCAAAGGACACTCCGCAACGGTCGATGAATTCGCCGAGGCTTCCACGGTCCGCAATGCCGGGGGGAGCAGCATCGTCACCATCGAATTCGACTCCGACGATCCCTTCGTGGCCCGCGACGGCGCCAACGCCGTCGCGGAGGCCTATCGAGAGTTGGTCCAGATCCAAGCGCAGTCGTCGATCGCCGCCGCGCTGGAGGAGACGGATCGCACCATCGCCTCGCTGGAGGAGCGGATCGCCGAAGTGGCCGCTTCCATTCGCGCCGCGAGTGAACCCGACATCGAGGACGCCGCGATCGCCGCGGAACTGAGCAAGGCAGTTGCGGAACTGCTGAGCCTCAGCGATGCGCTCGAAGCGGAGACAGACCCCGACGAGGCCTTGCTGTTGCGCACCCGGATCGCCGACGTCGAGCAGCGGGTGCGAACGCTCGAGCTCGTCAACCGATTCGTGACCCCCAATCCTGACCTCGCCACCCTGCAGCGTGAGCAGACGCAGCTGATCGACGCGCGCGGCCTGCTGATCGGCGATCGCAACCGCCTCGCGATCGACCTCGAACAGATCGGCTCGGGCATCGCCCTGTCGCTCCAGGCCGAGCCGGGTGAGCGGTCGGTCGCCTTCGGAGCATCGCGGCTGTTGCCGGTCATGCTGCTCCTTGGGCTCGTCCTGGGCGCGGCAGGAGCATATGTCTATTCGCTGACCCGGCGCGTCTTCACGAACCGCGACCAACCCGAACTGATCCTGGCCGCTCCGCTTCTGACCGAGATCAGCGACTTCTCGCAAGAGCGCATCACGAGTCAGCTCCCGGTCTGGACGTCGCCGCGCAGCGCGGCGGCCGAGGGTTTCCGGATCGGTTCGGCCTCGCTCGATGTCGGCATACGCGACGAGGATCGACGGATCCTGAACGTTGCCTCATCGACGTCGGGATCGGGCAAATCCACGGTGACGGCGAACCTGGCCCTCTCGGCAGCTCGACAGGGGGCCAAGGTGCTCGTCATCGATGCCGATTTCGGCGACCAGGCGCTGACCCGCTTGTTCACGTTCGGCTCCGACTTCGAACTGACCTACGGCCTCACCGAGGTCGCCCGCGGGCGGGTGCCCCTGAAGGAGGCCATCCAGATCGTCGAGCTGGGCAACGACACGTCCGTCAGCTTGCTGGGCCGAGGCAGGCTTCCGACGGTGGCTGCCGATTTCTTCCGGACCGCGACGACGGCCGAAGTGTTCGAGCAGGCCCGAGAGCAGTTCGACCTCGTGTTCGTCGATGGTCCGCCGATGCTCCAGATCGCCTACGGTGCCACGATCGCTCGGCTGGCCGATGCCATCGTGGTCGTCGTGCCCCACGAGTCCCAGGCGTCCGAACTCGAGGAGCTGAAGCGGCGTTTCGATTTCCTGGCCGTCCCGGTCATCGGATACGTCTACAACAAGGCGCCGCTCCGCCGCATCATGACCGAGACGGAGGGGTCGATGCGCGACGTGGTCGGCGATCAGGGCTACCTGACCGACACGCGCAAGTAGCCCAACTCAGGGCTGGGCCGGGATTTCGCACGTAGGGAGAGGGTCGCCGCGGCCGGCATCGACGAACCGTTCGTAGGGCTCGGTGTAGAGCGATCCCGGATCGTCGGTCAGCACGAATCGGACGAGAGCCCGGTAGATCGCATCGGCGTACGCCTGCCGGAACTCGGGGGTTCGCAACAGCGCCTCTTCCGATTCGTTCGAGATGAACGCTCCTTCGGCGATGACCGCGGGGACGTCCGCGTTGCGCAAGATGCCGTAGTAGTCGGTCGACCCGTCGCTCCGAAGTCGGTACTTTGCGCCTGCGTCGGTGTCCCCGACCCATGCGGCGTCGAACGGGGCGAAGCCCCGCCGGAACTCTTCCATCAGCAGGCCGGCTAGGCGTCGCGACTCCGGTCGCGTCACCGAGTAGAACACCTCGGAGCCGGGCCCATCGAACGGTCCGTCCGGGTCGGCGTTGTTGTGGATCGAAACGAGGGCGGTCGCGCCCGCCAGCCGGGCCAGTTCGGTGCGAAAGAACAGGCCGGCCTCGTAGTCGGCGTCGGGTGGTCCGGCCGTCCTCGTCAGCCACGCCGCGCCGGCCGGTGGGATGTCGTCGCCGTGAAGGATCTGACCCGTCGCCCAGTCGATGCGATTGGACTGGCCGAGCAGGTCGGATGCCCGCCGGGCGATGTCGAGGTTCACGGCCGGCTCGCCGAGCCCGGTCGGGCCGGTGGCGCCCAGGTTGGGACCGCCGTGTCCGGGGTCGAGCACGAACACCGCGGACCCGAATCCCTCGCCGGGCGCGGCCGTCGGAGCGAATGCGACCGATCGTGCCTCGAGCCAGGCCGCCGTGTCGCAGGGGGTCACCACCTCGAGCCAATCGCCGACACGGTTCCGGACGCCGAACGTGAGTCCCTCGCGCGCCACGACGAAGGGTTCCGTGTCCGGCTCGGTCGACAGACCGGCTCCGCCGCGGGCGATGACCGCCACCCCCGTCTGTCCTGGCTCCGGCGCCACCCCCGGTTCGGGTGGTTCGGGCCAGGGAAGCGGGTCGGCTGCAACGGCCCGCGGGGCGGGCACCGTGGTCGTCGTCGTGGGTACCGGGGTGGTGCTCGGTGGGAGTGTCGGCTCGGTAGAGGTGGGTGGCACGGTCGCCGCCGTCGAGGTCGGGCCAGGCGAGGGGGCAGCAGTGCATGCCGCGACGATCGCCGCAACTGCGATGGTCAGCGTCGCGCGCACGCGTCGTCAGGAGCGAGGACGTAGATGTCGCTGGTCATCCAGTACACCTCGACGGGTTCACCCGCCAGGGTGGCGGTGGCCATGACGACGACCGAGTCCTCATCGCCGAGCGAAGCGATCACGAGGAGCTCGGCGGAACAGGTCAAACCGAGGTCGAGGCTGGGCAGGACGCCCAATGTGTAGGCGATGTGCGGCCAGTCGGCGGCCGATCCCACCTCCGTCAGGACGGCCTCGAGATCGCGGCCGGTCACATCACCCGCCTCCAGTGGTGGGGGCAGAGTCGTCGAAGGGGGCTCTACAGCCGGTTCGCCACCGCAGGCGCTCGCCAGCAGCCACAGCGCGGCCACGAGGGCGGCAATGCCCGTCCGGAGATCACGCATCGTCGGCGACCTTCCGATACCACGCCGCCAGAGAGGCCACCGTCTCGTGGGTGTTCAGTCCGCTCGGGTTCGGAACGACCCACCATCGGTGATTACTGGGCGGATCCGGCTGGAGGCCGACGGTCGCCCGGGGCCGCCGGAACGCGGTGCGGTAGGCGGTGATGCCGACCATGGCGACGACGGCCGGATTCCACGCGTCGAGCTTCGTCATGAGACGTACGGCGCCGGCGCGCAGTTCGGCCGGGTCCAGTTCGCCGGCGCGGGCGGTGGCTCGGTCCACGAGGTTGGTCAAGGCGATGCCGCGGTCGGTGAGCTGCCGGATGTCGGCTTCGCGCAGACCGCGCGTCGCGTCGATGCGGTCCGGGGTGATGCCGGCTTCCCACAAGGCCCGGTAGAAGCGGTTGCCCGGATGCGCAAACGGAGCCCCGACCGCGGCGGTCCACAAGCCCGGATTGATGCCGACGAACACCAGCCGGATCGTATCTCCGGCGATGTCGGGGATCGTGCGGTCGCGGTACGTCTCGAGGGTGGCGCGGTCGAACGTCACACGGGCACGGTAGCGGGTCAGAGGAGTTGGCCGATGAGCCATTGCGCGACGAGTCCGACGACGATGGTCCAGGCGATGCTGCGGGTACGCCACGCCACGACGGCCGCCAGCACGGCGGCCGGAACCCGTGGGCTCGTCAGGTCGAGTTCCCCACCGGCATGGGTCACGGCCGGCACGGTGATGGCCGACAAGACGGCGGCCGGAACGAACCGCAGGGCTCGCGAGAGCACCGGTGGCACCGTGCGGTCGCCGAGCAATACGAGGAACGACCCTCTGAGTGCCAGCGTCCCGAGCCCGGCCAGTCCGATCACCATGAGCTCGGTCATGTCCGCGCCTCGTGCGCCGCGCCGACGGCGATGCCTGCCACCGCAGCTACGACCAACCCCAGGTTGAACGGAAGCGGCTGCGCTGCGAACGCCACCGTTCCGGCGACGAGCGCCGCCCGCGCGGTCGAGCGGTCGGTGATGGCCGGGAACACCAGGGCCAAGAAGACGAGCGGCACTGCGAACGTGAGTCCCCATGCGTCGGGGATCTGCGCCCCGCCGACCACGCCGATGACGGTGGTGATCATCCACGTGACCCACAACGCCAGTCCGATCGCCAGGTAGTACCAGTGTCGATGCTGTCGGTCGGGTTGTTCGGTGTAGCTCGAGACGGACAGTGCAAACGCCTGATCGGTCAACAGGTATGCGACGCCGAGCCTGCGCAGCCGGCCGAGGTGCCTGAAGTGCGGTTCGAGTGCTGCGGAGTACATGACGAACCGCAGGTTGATGACCATGGCGGTCCCGACGATGACGGGCCAGGCGGCGCCCGCGTCCAGGAGCGCGGTGGTGGCGAGTTGTGAGGCACCGGCGAAGATGATCGCCGACATCGCCACGGCCACGCCGTCGCTCAGCCCGATCGACGCGGCGGTGACTCCGACGATCATGCCGAAGGGAATGATCCCGACCGCAACGGGCAGCGCGGCGCGGAGCCCGGCCGCGATCTCGCGTTTCACCTACCAG
Organism: Acidimicrobiia bacterium; assembly: GCA_041628225.1. Classification (GTDB taxonomy): domain Bacteria; phylum Actinomycetota; class Acidimicrobiia; order Spongiisociales; family JAENVV01; genus JBFKPQ01. The sequence goes on from JBFKPQ010000001.1 coordinate 156,010, forward strand.
CCGCTGCCGGAGGAGCCGCCCCCGCTGAAGCCGCCGCCGCCGGAGAATCCGCCGAATCCGCCTCCGCTCGAGGAGCCCCAGGACGATCCTCCCGACCAACTGCCTTGTGATCCGAAACCTCCCCCGCCTCCGAACCACGAGTCCCGATCGGTGCTCCACGAGAGGTCCTCGTACACGCCTCCCCAGCCATGACCATGGCCGGTGCCGCCGGTGATCACCCAGTGGTAGTAGAGCAGTGTGAAGGGGTCGAAGGCGCGAAGATCGGACGGCAGTGGGGTGCCCGTCCACGTGTCCCGTCCGTAGCTGGTGCCGGCATGTGCGAGTTCCGGTGCGTAGCGATCGGCGTCTTCGACATCAGAACGAGCGAGGGCTTGGCGCTGGGCGGCGTAGGCGATCGCGAACTCGCGCGGACCGCGCGGGTCGGATGCTCCGAAGGCGGCCGCCACGTCGGCGTAGGAGCCGGTCAGACCCAACGCGGCGAGCGCGTCGCGGGCCGCGCGCCATCGGCGCATCGCCTGGGCAGGCTCGAGCGAAATGGCGAGGATGGCCGCGATCGTCCGGCGATCGTCGGATTCGACGTGGTGTGTCGTCAGCTCGGTGACCAACTCCCCGTACTGGTCGACGGAATCGCCGCCCTTCCGCAGGAGGGCGGCGGCCACCGCCACCGGCAGGCCCAGCCGGTCGGCTTCCCGGCGGATATCGTCCATCTCCCGGCCCGGGCGGAGGCCGGCCATGGCCAGCTCGACGGCCAAGCCGGGGTCGTGGCCATCGCGTCGGGCCTCCCGATAGGCATCGAGGAACTCGCCGACCGCTTCGTCGTCGTTGTTGAGCACGAGGAACGCCGCGGTCGCTTCGAGCGAGAGCCGGTCGCGGGTCAGCTCGTCACCACGCTCCTTCAGCTCCGCCAGGATGCTTTCGTACCGGCTCAGGGCAGCCTGGGGGTCGTCGTCGACATCGGTGAGCGCCACGGCGACGGCGGCGCGGGTCTGCGTATCGGGCAGAGATTCGTGCAGGGTCTCGAGGCGCGCCGCCTTGATGGCGGCCGTTTCGTAGGCGGCTTCCACCTCGGCCACGGAGTCGGTGAGGGGAACCTCGGGCCGGAGCACGGCCGCGGCTTGCACGACCCGCTCTCCGAGATCGGAGACGACCACCGGGCCGATCCGCGTGTCGACCGAGCGATGTGCGAGGTTGCGGGCGATCTGTTGCTTGGCCTGGGCGATGCGATACGGTCGCAAGGAGTCGACGAGCTGGCGCAGGCTACCCACGCGCACCTCGAAGGCTTCGTCACCGATGTCGTCGTCGAGGGCATCGCGTGCCGCCTGCTGCACGCCCTTCTCGAGGAGGTCCTGCTCGCCCGTGATCTCCAGCTCGAGCGGCATCTCCCGCTCGGCGGCGACCCGCTTCGGATCGAGAACGTCGATCAGGCGGAGCGTCCATACGGTTTCGAGTGCCGTGTCGTCCGCCGGTGCGCCGTCGTCGGCGATGGGGGCGAGGGTGGCGAGGCCCGCCGCGGTCGTCACCGCCGGAGCGCTGATCGGCCGTGGCATGAAGAGTTCGCCCCGCAGTGTCAGTTCCGAGCCGGACGGCTCGAGCCGCTCGAGTTCGTCGTCGACACGACGTTCCCGGACCCGTGCCACCGCACGCCGTTCTCGGCTGCGCGCGCTTCGGCTGCCGGCATACATCCAGGCCGCCGCACCGCCGGCGAACAACACCCAGAACGCCACGGTCGAGAAGCGTATCCCCGTCGTGTCGCCGATCGGTCGTGGTGCCCCCTCGGTGTCGGCTTCGTACATGGCGTTGATGCCGTTGAGGATGGCGGCGATGCCTCCGTCGAAATCGCCCGCGGCAAACGAGGCGTTGCCGAGCGTGGCGACGATGTCGCGTTCCGGCAGGTCGGCGCCGGGTCCGGTGGAAACGCGAGTCTCGCGTTCGGCGAGGGCGACCAAGACGACGATGCCGTCGTCGCGGTCGGCGTCACCCACGCCCCAGGTGTTTCCGATATGGGCGGCGAGGTCGGCCGGTGACCGGCTGCCCGCGTCGGGCACGATCACGACGGCGATCTCGCGACCGTGGTTGGCGATCACGTCGGCTACCAATGTCTCGAGGGCGGCTTCGTCACGAAGTACCCCGGCCGCATCGGTGACGTATGCATCGCAGGTCAGCCCGTCGACGGGGGGGCATCCGGCCGGTTGGGCCTGGGCTACCGCGGGCAGCGCGACGGCGACGATGGTGAGCAGGGCAAGGGTGATTCTGCGTGACACGAACGGACCTCCGGCTGTCAGCCTACGCCCCTGGCGCCGCTTGTCAGTCGAGGTGAACGTCGGAAGCGAGCGGGAACCAGCGGAGCGGTTCGGCTTCGGCATCGAACGCGGTCGACGCGCAGCGGGCGTCCGACCGGGGTTCCGCGAAGACTCGGGTTGCCTCATCGAGGTAGGAGGCCAAGGTGGCTTCCGGTGCCTTCGAGCGGTGCGACGGGTACGTACACGTGCCGTCCGCATACGAGACGTCGTGGAGGCTCATCGGCGCTTCGAGCCGACCGTCGACATGCCGCCATCGCGCCGTGGCCGGATCGAACGTATAGCAGGGCAGCAAGCGCCATCCCTGTTCGGCAACCAGGTGCACGGCCCTGACGATGTAGTCGAAGACCTCTTCGGAGATGAAGTAGTTGAAGTTCACGCGGATCCAGCCGGGCTTGATGCCTTCGCAACCCCGCAGGATCTCGCGCTCGTACTCGTGGGAGGTGTCGAGGTCGATCCCGAGGAGGCGGTGGCCATAGGGACCCGCGCACGAGCATCCGCCGCGCGATTGGATGCCGAACAGGTCGTTGAGGACCGCGACGACGAAGTTGTGATGGAGGTAGCGGTCTTCGTATCGGACGACGAACGACACGATCGACAGGCGGTCGGCGTCGGCATTGCCGAGGATTTCGATGTTCGGGTTCTCTCGCCACGAGGCGATGGCGCGGCGAATGAATCCTTCTTCGAGTTCGCGGATCCGGTCCACGCCGACCGCCTCCTTCAGTTGAAACACGAGACCTGCCCGAATCGCCTCGACGATCGCCGGCGTGCCGCCTTCCTCTCGGTGCTCCGGATCGCTGAGGTAGACGTGTTCGGTCGGGTTGACGTAGGCGACGGTGCCGCCACCGGGCACCACCGGCACCCGATTCGTGAACAGAGAACGCTTGGCCACCAACACCCCGGGTGTTCCGGGGCCGCCGATCATCTTATGAGGGCTCAGGAAGATCGCGTCGAGATCACTGCCGTTGTCACCGTGCATCGACATCGCCACATACGGCCCGGCCGCGGCGAAGTCCCAAAACGAGAGGGCGCCGTACCGATGGAGAACGGCCGCCACCGCCCGGTGGTCCGTGATGATGCCGGTGACGTTCGAAGCGGCCGAGAAGCTGCCGATCTTGAGCGGACGGTCCCGGTGGTCGACCAGGGCCTGCTCCAGCACGGTGAGATCGACGTGGCCGTTGCGGTCCTCCGGGATGCGAACCACGTCGGCGATCGATTCACGCCACGGGAGTTCGTTGGAGTGATGTTCGTACGGCCCGATGAAGACCACGGGCCGCTCCTCGGGCGGGATGGCGTCGAGGAGCCGGTAGCGGTCGGCCAGGTCGGCGGGGAGCCGCAGGCCCAGGACGTTCACCATCTTGTCGATGGCGCCGGTCGAGCCGGACCCGCAGAAGATGACGGCATGCTCGTCGGTCGCGCCCACCGCGCGGCGAATGATCGCCCGTGCCTCCTCGCGGAACCGGGTGGTCTGCCGTCCCGTCCCTGATGTCTCCGTGTGGGTGTTGGCGTAGAGCGGGAGCACTTCGGAGCGGATGAAGTCCTCGATGAACGCCACCGACCGTCCGGAGGCGGTGTAGTCCGCATATGTGACGCGACGGGGGCCGAACGGGCCGTCTACGACGTCGGATGCGCCGATGACCGATTCCCGGATGGTGGTGACCAGATCCATCGGGCCGAGGCTACCGGTTGGAGAGCACCTGGAACAGGCGCGATCCGGCGAACACCAGGAAGATGATCGGTGCGAATGTGTAGCCGCGCTGGTACAAGAGGATGCCGGCCCCGATCGCGAACGCCATCCCGATGATGGCGGCGTGGAACTCGCCACGGCCAGGGACGACCTTCTCGATGACCTGGGCCAGCATCGTCGAGCCGTCGAGACCACCGATCGGCAACAGGTTGATGGCGCCCCACACGACGCTCACCCAGATGAACGTGGCCAGGAAGAAGACCGCCCAGTCCTCGACGATGAGGGCATCGCCCAGGTACACCGTCCAGGGGGTTTCGATCACGAAGTTGGCAAAGGCGCCGAAGACGTCTTGTTTGACGAGGAAGAACAGCACGAGGGCCAGCACGATCGACGACAACGAACCGGCCGCGGCGACGACGAATCGCCGCCACCCGCTCGTGGGGCCGCGCCACGTCGTCATACCCCCGAGGGCGTAGAGCGTGATGGCCTGGACGTCGCCGCCCACCATGTCGACGGTGACGGCGTGTCCGAGCTCGTGGATGATGACCGACAGCAAGGCTGCTCCTACCCACAGGGCGATGGCGATCGGTGGAAGACCCGAATCGAGGACGAACAGGGCCAAGAAGAGCACGGTGGCGTGGATCTCCAGGCGATAGCCGAACAAGCGCAGTCTCAACACGGCGGACAGTCTGGCATCAGTACTCGTCGTCGGCGCGGCGTTGCTTCGACGGCTGCACGCGTGGAGGCTCGCCGGGCTGCTTGGGATAGTGGGGCGGCCACGGCGCGTCGCCGATGCCGTCCTGCTCGTCTCGCACCACCCATTCGAGGAGGGTCTGGATGGATCCTGGCCGCTCGTCGATGCCCGCCGTGAGATCACCGACCGACGCGTAACGGTCTGCGAAGCCGACCATGGGGAAGTCCTCGATCCCCACGTCGGCCAGCTCCTCCCATCGAAAGGGAGCCGACACGAACCCGGTGGGGCGAACACCGTACGCAGACGACACGGTCTTGTCGCGCGCCATCTGGTTGAAATCGATGAACACTCCGAACCTTTCTTCCTTCCACCACTTGGTGGTGACGAGGTCGGGATGGCGCCGCTCGAGCTCCCGCGCCAGGGCGAGGACCGCTCGGCGGACCTGGACGAAGTCCCAGATCGGCTCGATCCGTACGTACACGTGGATGCCCCGACTTCCAGACGTCTTCGGCCATCCGACGAGGCCGACCTCGTCGAGGAGGTCTCGCACCGCACCGGCGGCCCGCCGGACGTGCTCGAAGTCGTATCCATCGGTCGGGTCCAGGTCGATACGCAGCTCATCCGGGTGGTCGATGTCCTCGGCGCGGGTCGGCCACGGGTGGAAGTCGAGGCACCCGAGTTGGACGAGCCGAATGACGTCCGCCTGAGTGCGGGGCACGTTCATGACGCCGGGCCGTTGCGACGGGAACCGGATCTGCACGGTCTCGAACGGGGTGTTCTTGGCGGCTCGCTTGTGATAGACGGGATCTTCGCCGACCCCCTTCATATACCGTTTGAGCATGGTGGGCCGTCCGTAGATGCCGCGCAGCGCACCCTCGGCCACCGCGACGAAATGCTCGACGACGTCGAGTTTCGTCCAACCACGCTCGGGAAACACCACTCGACCCGGGCTCGAGATCCGCACCTCGTCGCCGTCGACGGTGACGGTGGTCTCGTCAGACGCCATCAGGCGACCACGTCGGCGAATCCGGCACCGGAGGGGCGCTCCAGCTGCTCCATCGTGCAGTCGGTCGGTTCTTTGTCGGGACGCCAGCGGTGGAATCGGGTGGCGTGGCGGAACCGCCCCTCTTCAAGTTGGTCGTAGCTGATCTCGATGACGACGCCCGGTACGACCGGCACCCACGACAGGTCCTTGCCTCCCGACCAACGGCTCTGTCCGCCCGGCATGCGCGCCTCGCCTCCGAAGGAATCCTCGGCGCGCAACCGCTCGAACTGCTTCAGCATCTCCACCCGGTCGGCATGCTGAAAGCCCGAGCAGTGGCCGATGAAATGCAGCTGCCCCTCGTCGTTGTACAAACCCAGCAGCAACGATCCGATCTTGTCGCCGTCCTTGTGCACGCGATAGCCGCCCACCACGCAATCGACCGTCCGTCGATGCTTGATCTTGATGATGGCCCGCGTGCCGCCGAGGTAGGCCTGGCCGAGCGGCTTGGCCATGATCCCGTCACAGCCGGCCGACTCGAAGTCGTCGAACCAGGCCTTGGCCAGCTCGGCGTCCGTCGTGGACGGCGTCAGGTGCCACGGGTCACCGAGTTCGGCCAGGAGTGCCTCCAGCCGCACCCGGCGATCGCGGAATGGCAGCGACCGGAGATCTTCGCCCCGGTCGGCGAGGAGGTCGAACGCCACCAGCTGAGCGGGGATTTCGGACGAGAGCAGCGCGATGCGCGATTCGGCCGGGTGGATGCGCAGTTGCAGCGAATCGAAACTCGTGACGTCGTCGACGACCACCACGATCTCGGCGTCGACGACCGTTCCCTCGGGCAGCTGGTCGACGGCCGCCTCGAGCTCCGGGAAGTAGCGAAGGAGCGGCTTCTGGTTGCGGCTGTCGATACGCCCGTTGGGGTGGGACCAGACGACCGCCCGGAATCCGTCCCATTTCGGCTCATAGGCGTAGTCACCCGAAGGCCACTTCTCGGAGACTTTCGCCTCCATGGTGTCGATCGGAGGTTCGAAAGGCCATGCCATGCGCCTCATTATGGCCCCCGCCGTCTCCGCTCGACTGGTTCGGTGAGCCTTGCACCCCTAATCTGCTCGTGTTCATGACGACGTCCGCCACCCCTCGCGTGGCCCTCCGTTGGCTCTTTCTCGCAGCACTCCTCCTCGTGGGTTTCGGTGCCTACCGAGTGGTCGCGGCCGATGGTCCGGTCGCCGACCCGACGCCGGCTGCGGTTGCGGTCCCCTCGCACCTCGGTTCGGTCGCCGGTGCGGTGGCTGCCCAAGCGGTCAGTCCCGGCATCGTCGCCGATCCGCCGTCGAACACGGGTGCGCCACCGGCGGCGGTTGACGGATTGGCACTCGTCGAGCCGTCGACGACGACGACGGTTCTGCCTACGACGAGCGTCCTGCCGAGCACCACCGTTCCGGCATCCACCACCACGGTCCCGGTCACGACGACCTCGGAACCTCCTCCAACCACCACGCTGCCACCGACGACGACGACGCACGTGCATCCGACGACCACCACGACTGCGCCGTCTACGACGACCACGACGGTGGCGACCACGACGACGACCACGCCCCCGCCCTCGTCGGGCGTGCTGTCAGAAGATGAGGCTCGCGATCTGTTCGGCCTCTACTTCCCGGCCGATGAGGTGGAGACGGCCTTGCGGGTGGCGATCTGCGAATCGAGTCTCAACCCGTCTGCCTACAACCCCGCCGGTTACGGCGGCCTCTTCCAGCATTCGCTGGAGTACTGGCCGAGCCGCGCCGAAGCGGCAGGATGGGCGGGCGCGTCGGTCTACGACCCCCACGCCAACTCGGCCGTCGCGGCCTGGCTGCAGAGCCAGTCGGGCTGGGCGCCGTGGCCGAACTGTTGATCGAGGTGGCGGCTCTCCGAGTTCCTGTGGCAGGCTGAGTCCATGGCCGCTGTCGACATCCCAGGCTTCGTCGCCGATCTGAAGAACCACGCCATCGATCATGGCTTCCACGTGCACGACGAACGGCACTTCGTCGAGACCTATTCGCTCGGGCAGTC
>JBFKPQ010000002.1:0-68030 GCA_041628225.1 Acidimicrobiia bacterium
CGCGACATCGATGAGATCGACTCCGGCAGGAATGGTGTGGATGCGGACCGGCAGCGGCGACATGGCCAGGTAATGCCAGCGGCCGACCCGGCCACGGTCGAGTACCCGGGCGACTTCGAACGGGGCGGAGCGACCGCCGAATGCACCGAGTGCCGCGGCTTCGACATCGAGGGCGTCCCCGCGGTCGGGTCGCACCTTGACGAAAGCGATGGGACGGCCCTGATCGAGGAGGATGAGTGATGCGCCCCGGCGGTTGGACGGTCGCCGCAGGTGCACGGCGACGTCGTCGAACGACCCCAGGGTGCCGGTCCACCGCTGGCAGAGTTCGGCCCATGACTCGCCGGCCGTGGGATCTTCGAACGGCTGGCTCCGGGTCGGCAGCCACCGAGGTCCGAGCGCTGACACGAAGGCCCAGGCGAGACGCTGCGCCAGGAGGGGTCGCGGCCGGCAGGCGGTGTACATCATGAGTCCGGCGCGGGCGGCGGCGCGCGACGAGGTCGGGATCGCGAGCAACCCATCGGGCGGAAGGACCTTGTAGCTTCGGTTCACGGTGGCACAGCGTACGCGATGCGTTGCGGATGTGGGCCGGCGGCGGCCGCCACGCTCTGCGCGAATGCTGACTAGGGTGAGCGTTCGCGGTGTGGGTCCGCGCTGGGGGGCGACATGATCATGTTCTGGTACTCGGGGACCACCTTGGGTGGGTCGGGAGCCGTCCGTCCATGAGGCTTCTGCTCGCAAGCCCGATCGCTCCGGCCACCGTGACCCGCCTCCAGGCGTCCCACGACGTGACCATCGCCGAGGGTGGTGACTTGGCACCGTTGGTGAAGGACCGACAGGCCATCATCTTCCGTTCCGGCGTCGACCTTTCTGCCGACGTCCTCGACCAGTCGAGCGATCTCGAACTTCTGGTCCGAGCCGGATCGGGTTTCGACAACGTCGACCTCGCCTACGCCCGGAGGCGCGGCCTTAGGGCAATGCGGGTGCCAGGACCCTCGGCGCAGGCGGTGGCCGAACTCACCTTCGGGCTGATGCTGGCCGTCGCCCGGAAGATCGTCGAAGCCGATCGTGCTGTCCGGCAGGGGTCCTGGCCGAAGCACCAATTGGGCGGACCGCTGCTGGCCGGAAAGACGCTGGGCGTGGTTGGAGCCGGAAATATCGGCGGCCGCGTCGGCGAGCTGGGTGTGGCCTGGGGCATGCGAGTCCTCGGCTGTGTCGAAGAGGTCCACCGTCGGGCGCAGACGGCGGCCATGGCCGAGCGCGGCATCGAGCTCTTGACCGCCGAGCAGGTCATCTCCGAGGCGGACATCGTCACCATCCACACTCCGCTGACCGACGCAACCCGCGACTGGTTCGACCGATCGACGCTGGCGACCTTGCGACCTTCGGCCATCCTCATCAACACGGCGCGCGGCGGCATCGTCGACGAGGTGGCCTTGTTCGACGCCCTGGCCTCCGGACGGCTCGCGGGAGCCGCACTCGACGTGCACCAGCGGGAGGGCGAGGGCATCATCCCGAAACTCGCCGAGCTCCCGAACGTGGTGCTCACGCCCCACATCGGGGGTATGGCTCTCGAGTCGCAAACCATGATCGGCGAGCGGATCGAGGAGATGTTGGATGCCTACGAACGCGGACGCTTCGACGAAGCCGTCCTCCCGAACGAATTGCTGGTGTGACCATGGCCACTGCCGAACACAAACGACACGCCCTCCGCGCCGGCCTCGCGGCCGATCGACCGATGGTGATCGTCGGAGCGCATGACGCCTTGTCTGCCCATCTCATCACCCGCGCCGGATTCGACGGCGTCTGGGTGAGCGGCTTCGGCGTATCGACCATGACGTACGCGATGCCCGACCTCAATCTCGTCACGATGACGGAGGCTCTCGACGCGGCCCGTCGCATCGACGCCGCCACGCCTCTGCCGGTGGTGGCGGACTGCGACAACGGGTTCGGCGGCCTCAACAACGTCGTCCGAACCGTGCAGGACTACGAGCGGGGCGGCATTGCCGGCATCTGCATCGAGGACAACCTGTTCCCGAAGCGCAACAGCCTGCTCGGCTCGGACATCCGGCGCGAGTTGCTCCCGGTCTCAGAACAGGCGCGACGAATCGCAGCCGGGAAGGCGGGTCAGGTCACCGACGACTTCGTCGTGATCGCCCGCGTCGAAGCCCTCATCGCAGGCCACGGCGTCGACGAGGCGATCGTTCGGGCCAACGCCTATGCCGACGCGGGAGCCGACGCGGTGCTCATCCACTCGCGCGACAAGACGCTCGGCGAGATCGAAGCGTTTCTCGCCGCCTGGGAAGGTGACGTGCCGCTGGTCGTCGTTCCGACGCTTTTTCCGACCTTCACGCCAGAGGAGCTGTACGGCAAGGGCATACAACTCGTCATCCTCGCCAACCAGCCGATGCGGGCCGCCGTCAAGGCCATGGAGGACACGCTGGCACTCCTCGCCGAACACCGTGTGGCCTCCGCCGTGGACCCGCACATCGCGTCGGTCGGGCACGTCTTCGACCTCGTGGGAACCCGCGAGATGATCCAACGCGAAGCCGCCTACGGCGAAGACGGCTGACGTGGGGGCCGCTCCCGGCGTCGCGAATCCGGCCGTTGTCATCGGCCTGGGGAACCTCGTCGGATTGCAGACCGTTCGTGTGCTGGCCGCACGCGACGTTCCCGTCTACGGCATCGCCGACCATGCCGGTCAGCCGTTCTCCCGGACGCGCCTGTGCCGAGAGGTGGTGTTCGTCGACACGGCGAGCTCAGCACTCATCGATGCGCTCGAAGACCTCGGTCGGCGCTTGCCGGCCAGGGCGGTGCTCTATCCGTGTGACGACGTCACGGTGCTCGCCGTGTCCGCGGCGCGGGGTCGCCTCGAGCCCTGGTACCACCTTTCCCTGCCGGATCACGACGTGCTCGAGACCTTGATGGACAAGGCGCGCTTCCACGCTTGGGCGACCGAGCAAGGCCTGCCCGTTCCGGTGGGTCGGGTGGTGGCCGACCGGGACGATGTCGGGTCGGCGGCCGCGTTGCTGAGGTTCCCGGTGGTGATGAAACCAGACCATCGGGGCGAGCGGTGGTTCGCGAACACGGCTGAGAAGGCCATACGCGCCGAGACGCCTGCGGAACTCCTGGCCGCCTACGAACGCGTCAGAACCTGGGCGGACGGCTTCACCGTGCACGAATGGATCGAAGGAGGCGAGGATGCCCTGTTCTCGTGCAACGCCTATTTCGATCGGCTCGGTCAGCCTCTCGTCACGTTCGTGGCCCGGAAGGTCAGGCAATGGCCGCCGCGCACCGGCCGCAGCTCGCTGGGCGTCGAGGTGCGGAACGACGAGGTGCTGCGAACGGCCATCGAGCTGTTCCAGAAAGCCGGGATGGTCGGGTTGGCGTACCTCGAGATGAAACGGGACGCGCGGACCGGAGAACACATCATCGTCGAACCGAATGTCGGGCGGCCGACCGGCCGATCGGCCATCGCCGAGGCAGGCGGTGTGGAGCTCGTCTACACGATGTATCGGGATGTGCTTGGCCTGCCCTTGCCAGACAACCGCCAGCAATCGTACGGCTCGGCGAAGTGGATCTACCTGCGTTGGGATCTCCAGTCGGCGTACCGGGACTGGAGAGATGGACGCTTGGGTGTCGGCAGTTGGCTGGCGTCGCTGCGAGGTCCCAAATGGTACGCAATCTGGTCCTGGCGCGACCCCATGCCGTTCGTGGCCGACGTCTGGCAGGTCATCCGGAAAAGCGCGAGGCGATCGCCGTGAACCGTGTGACCGGCCGATTGGTAGACAACCTGTCCGACCTGGAGCCGGTGCGTGCCGACTGGGACCGGTTGGCGATAGCGGTCGGTCAACCGTATGCGGCGCCTGCCTGGATGTGGCCCTGGTGGGTCCACAAGGCCGCATCCGACTGGCTCTTGCGGGTGGTGCTGGTCTTCGACGGTGACGAGCTGATCGGCGTGGCTCCCTTCTTTGTCGACAAGAACGCGTTGGGACGGCCCCGCTTTCGGCTCGTGGGCGCGGTCACCACGTCACGGGTGGACGTGCTCAGCGCCTCGGGAAGAGACCGCGAGGTGGCCCGGGTGGTGGCGGAAGTGCTCGGTGCTTCCGATCCGGCGCCCGGAACGATTCGCTTCGACGGGATCCCGGCCCGCTCCACCTTCCCGCGCCTGCTGGCCGACAGCTGGCAAGGGCGAGCTCCACAACTGTCCGATCGACACTCGTCTCCGGCCCCGATCGTGACGCTCGACGCCGATTCGTTCGAGAGCTGGATGGCGTCCAAGAGCAGCAACTTCCGCCAGCAGATGCGCCGGCATGCCCGCAAGATCGCCGCCGAGGGGGGCGAGTTCCGCCTGGCGACGGTCGCAACCCTCGAAGATGACCTGCGCTCGTTCGCTCGTCTGCACCATCAGCGATGGGACCGCCGCGGTGGGTCCAGCGTCCTCGACGCTGGGACGGTTCGCATGTTGACCGACGCCGGGAACCACCTCATTCCATCCGGCCGATTCCTCCTCTGGATGCTCGACATCGACGGTCGTGCGGTGAGCAGCCAGATCTTCCTCCAGGCAGGCCGGCAGATCTCCTACTGGCTCGGCGGGTTCGACGACGAAGTGGCCCACCTGAAACCGTCGATCATCACCATCTATCGGGTCGTCGAAGAAGCCTTTGGCAGCGGAGCCACCGCGGTCGAACTGGGTTCGGGCGGTCAGCCCTATAAGTATCGGTTTGCCGACGCCACCGAGAGCTTGCGCTGGACCTACCTCTCGTTCGGTCCCGCCGAGCGAGCGGTGGCTGCCGCCGAGATCGCTCCTATGCAGATGCGCGGCATACTGGCGGAGCGGTTGTCGGCAGACGTGAAGCGCAAGCTGCGCCGCGCCTATGGGACGGTCCGGCGCGGGGTTTGAGCACCGGTACCATGAGGTATTCCTCGAGAGATCACCTCATGACCACGTCCGAACTCACCGAAGGCTTCGGCCCCAACATCTGGCTCGTCGACGAGATGTATCGGAAGTACGTCGATGCGCCGAACTCGGTCTCCGAGGCGTGGCGTGAGTTCTTCGCCGATTACACGCCCGGACTGCCGTCGGCGACCATCCGGTCCGAAGCGCCCGCTCCATCTTCGGCGGCAGCACCAGTTCCGCCCGACGGTGGCGCCGAATCATCTCTCCCGCCCGGCGCCGAGCCGCTCCGTGGTGTCGCGGCGCGCATCGCCGAGCGCATGGACGACAGCCTCACCGTGCCGACGGCCACCTCGGTACGAACCATCCCGGCGAAGTTGCTCGAGGTCAACCGACGCATCTTGAACAACCAGCTTCGGCGCCTCATCCATGGCGGCAAGGTGAGCTTCACGCACCTGATCGGCTGGGCCGTCGTCAGAGCGATCGCCGAGCAACCGGAGATGAACGTCGCCTACGGCGAGTTCGATGGGAAGCCCCATCTCATCCGCCACGGCCACGTGCATCTCGGGATCGCCATCGACGTGGCCCGAAAGGACGGTTCTCGCAGCCTGCTGGTGCCGAACATCAAGGGCGCCGATCAGTTGGACTTCCAGCAGTTCTGGCTGGCCTATGAGGACGTGGTGCAGCGGGTTCGCTCGAACCAGATCAGCCCGGAGGACTTCGCGGGCACGACCGTGACGCTGACGAATCCCGGCACGATCGGGACCGTCCAGTCGGTCCCGCGCCTCATGGACGACCACGGGCTGATCGTGGGCGTGGGTGCCATCGGCTATCCGCCCGAATACTCGGCGTCCGATCCCCGGTTCCTCGCACGCATGGGTATCGGGCGGGTCATCACCTTGACGTCCACCTACGACCATCGCGTCATCCAAGGTGCCGGATCGGGGATGTTCTTGGCACGCATCCACGAACTCCTGTTGGGCGCCGACGGCTTTTACGACGAGATCTTCCGGTTCATGGGTGTTCCGTATACGCCCGCCCGATGGGCGGCCGACGACAACCCGCCCGTCGGATCGCCCGAGTGGGCGGAGAAGCAGGCCCGGGTCTTCCGACTCATCAACATGTATCGAGTCCGCGGCCATCTCATCGCCGACCTCGATCCGCTCCGCCAGTCCGGCCCGGCCCTCCATCCCGAACTCGACCCGCTCACCTACGGGCTCACGATTTGGGACCTCGATCGCGAATTCGCCACGGGCGGATTGCTCGGTCGCCCGACCATGGCGCTCGGTGACATCTTGGGAACGCTCCGTGACGCGTATTGCCGGGCCATCGGCATCGAGTACATGCACATCCAAGAGCCCGAGCAGAAGGCGTGGATTCAGGAACGGGTCGAGGGTCCGCAGCCCGGCCTGTCACGGGAAACCCGCCTCCGGCTGCTCCGCAAGCTGAATGAAGCGGAGGCGTTCGAACGGTTCCTCCACACCAAATACGTCGGGCACAAGCGGTTTGGCCTCGAAGGCGCCGAGAGCCTGATCCCGCTCCTCGACACGTTGCTCAATGCGGCCGTCGAGGACGAGATGGACGAGGCCGTCATCGGCATGGCCCACCGGGGACGCCTCAACGTGCTGGCCAACATCATCGGCAAGTCATACGCCCGGATCTTCCGGGAGTTCGACGACGTGGCCGTTGAACAGACCCAGGGCTCTGGAGACGTCAAGTATCACCTCGGCTCGACCGGAACCCACGTGACGCCGTCCGGCAAGGAGCTGGCGGTCGCGGTCGCCGCCAATCCTTCGCATCTCGAGGCCGTCGATCCGGTGCTCGAGGGCATCGTCCGGGCCAAGCAGGAGCGGCGCGGAAAGGTCGGACACCATCAGGTCCTTCCGGTGCTGCTGCATGGCGATGCGGCTTTCGCCGGGCAAGGCGTGGTCGTCGAGACGCTCAATCTCTCCCAGCTGCGGGGCTATCGGACGGGGGGAACCGTCCACATCGTCATCAACAACCAGGTGGGATTCACGACGTCGACCGTCGACGCCCGATCATCGTTCTACGCAACCGACGTCGCCAAGACGGTGCAGGCGCCGATCATCCATGTCAACGGCGACGATCCCGAAGCCGTTGCCAAGGCCACCATTCTGGCGTTCGCCTTCCGGCAGGCCTTCAACAAGGACGTCGTGATCGATCTCATCTGCTACCGGCGCCGCGGCCACAACGAGGGCGACGAGCCGTCGTACACCCAGCCGCTGATGTACCGGATCATCGACCAACGCCGCTCCGTGCGGAAGCTGTACATGGAGAAGCTCGTCAACACGAAGGAGATCTCGATCGACGAGGGCGAGCAGTTGCTGGACGAATACCGGGCGATCCTCGACCGAGCCTTTTCCGAGACGGACGGCCTCACTCCGTCCGTGCTCGACGCCCCCACGCCGGCGGCCGCCGAAGGTGTCGTCGAGACGGCCGTTCCCGCCGATCGGCTGGAACGCATCGTGCAGGCGATCTCGACGCCACCGGATGGCTTCACGTTGCATCCGAAGCTGGTGAGGACCGTCGAGATGCGCAAGACGCTCTTCGAGCGGGGGGAGGTCGACTGGGGACTCGCCGAGGCGCTGGCGTTGGGGGCAACCGCCCTGGAAGGCCATTGGGTTCGCGTGGCCGGCGAGGATTCGCGGCGTGGCACGTTCAGCCATCGACATGCGGCCCTGGTCGACTACGAGACGGGCCAGTCGTGGGTAGCCCTCCAGGAGCTGGCCGAGGGAACCGCCCGGGTTCGAATCGTCGACTCGCTCCTCTCCGAGTTCGCCGCCGTCGGGTTCGAGTACGGCTATTCGATCGAGATGCCGGAGGCACTCACGATCTGGGAGGCCCAGTTCGGCGACTTTGTCAACGGAGCGCAGGTGATCATCGACCAGTTCATCGCCGCCGGTGAGGACAAGTGGGGTCAGACCAGCAATCTCGTGATGCTGCTGCCCCATGGGTTCGAAGGGCAAGGGCCCGAGCATTCGTCGGCGCGGATCGAACGATTCCTCCAATCGGCCGCCGAGGACAACATGCGGATCGTCGTGCCTTCGACGGCCGCATCCTATTTCCATGCGCTGCGCCGGCAGGTGAAGTCCCGTGTCGCCAAGCCGCTGATCGCTTTCACCCCCAAGAGCCTCCTCCGGACGCGTGCCTCCTACTCGGAGCGGATCACGCTCACCGACGGGAGATTCGAAGCGGTCATCCCGGCTGCAGAGCCGGCCGAGCCGCGACGTGTCGTGTTCTGCAGCGGCAAGTTCTTCTATGACCTCGCCGACGCCCGAACCGACGAGAGTGTCGCGTTGGTTCGGATCGAGCAGCTCTACCCGTTCCCGGTGACCGAGGTGGCCGAGGTGCTGGCTGCGGCGCCCTCCGACGCCGAGATCATGTGGGCACAGGAGGAACCGTCCAACATGGGCGCATGGACCTTCGTGCGTCCTCGGCTCGCCGATCTGGCCGGCCGGCAGATCCGCTTGGTGGCGCGGGCCGAATCGGCGAGTCCCGCGACGGGCAGCCACCGCTTGCATGACCTCGAGCAGGGCGATCTCGTCGACGAGGTGTTCGGCTAGAGCCGAGGTGGTGGGAGGTACTTGGCCTTCTTGAACCCTCCGGACCGTTTGGGTCGCAGCACCCACGTCGAGCCCTTCTTGGCTTCGAACGGCCTCGCCAGCACCGTCCCTCGACGAGCCAGGAGATCCATGGTTTCGGTGATCACATCACCGTGCGTGCAGATGGCGGCGCGGACATCCGAGAGCGACTCGATCAGCCCGAGGGTGAACCGCGGGTCGGCTCCCTCGGCAAGGGCTTCGTGGTACTCGATCTCGACGCCGATCGCCGCCGAGAGGGGTTCGAGCGTCTGCCAGCAACGTGTGTACGGGCTGGACAGCAGCCGAACCAGGCCGTCGTCGGCGAACTCCTCGCGCAGCAGCTGAGCCTGGACGCGGCCTTCGGGTGAGAGCGGACGCGTCCGGTCGTCGCCCGTCCAGGTGCGGCGGATGCCCGCCTCGGCATGCCGGATGATGAGAGTCTTCGGCTTGGGCAGCCACCATTGGTCGGGCAATCCGGCCATGAACTCCCGGTCCCGTTCGTAGGTCAGGTGCTTCAGCGCCTTCTTTGGGGTGAGCCACGCGACTTCGTCGACTTCCGAGTTCTTCCGGAACGTCCCGGCGGTTGCCTCCATCGCCCAGTAGTGGACGACCTTCGGGTACCCGCGCGTCGTCTCGTAGTCGATGGCTCCCAGTGCCGGGCCGAGCCGGCACACGTAGCCGGTCTCTTCGGCGACCTCGCGGCGAGCGGCTCGACGGGGCGTCTCGCCCGGATCCACTTTGCCTTTCGGGAAGGACCAGTCGTCGTACCCGGGACGGTGCGCGAGCAGGACTTCGACGCGTCCTTCATTCCGCCAGACGATTCCTCCGGCCGCAACGATGTTCTTCTTGGCCAACGGCTACTCCCATAGCGACCTGCGTCGGAGGACCTTGGCGTCCGTGGGACGCTCCTCGCGCAAGTCGATGATGATATCGCCGCAGCGACGACATGCCGTCCGCACGATGCCACCGCCGACCGCCACGGGGGGTTTGAAGTCGTGCACCGTGCAGGACCGGCGGTTGCGGAGACGCGACATGAGTCTGCGGCGCTGCCGGTGGCGGCCGCCTGGTCGTCTGTCGCGCGCGTCGGGTCGCTCGGTCATCGGGTCGGCGCTCCAGCGTAGTGCACGCAGGTCTCAGCTTGGTCGATCGGCGAACCGGGTCACGATCCAGCGGTGGGCTTGGTCGACGGTGTCGACCGTGTGGATGAGACTGCCGTCGGTGCCCAGACGGCCCGTCAACTCGGGAATGAGCGTTCGCCAGAGTTCGCCAACCGTCACGACCGGCCGTGCGGGTCGGCTGCCCAACTGTGCGATGAAGGCATCGTTCCACGCCACCATCAGTTCCGTCAGCGTCCCGATCGATCCGGGCATGGCGACGACGCCGTCCGACATCGTCACGAGATCGTGGATGCGTTCGGTCAGTGAGGCATGCGGTCGTTCGATCGCCACCCATGGGTTGGCACCGGAACGATCGGGAAAGAGCGCAGGTGCGGTCACCCCGATGACGGTTCCTCCGCGTTCGGCGGCACCGCGCGACGCGGCGGCCATGACACCCGCGTAGCCGCCCGTGGCAACCGTGAAGCCGGATTCGGCCAGGAGACTGCCGAGGCGGTGGGCGGCGCGGTAGGTCGGGTGGTCCGGTGCGGGTTCTGAGCCCCCGAATACGGCGATCGTCGGCATGGGGCGGCGATGGTACCGGGTAGGCTCGGCTTCGACCATGTCGATCCTGCTCACCGTTGCTGGCTTGGCCACGGCCGTGGTATTCGTGTTCCTCGGTGGATGGGCCATACGCGAGTCGGGCAAGGTGCGGGGACCGCACTACCGCCGTCTCCTGTTCGGTATAGGTCTGGCCGCCGTCTTTCATGCGGCCGTCGGTGTATTCGTCGCCATCTTCGGGTTCGTGCACATGGAGGCCGGATTCACCGATTCGATGGTCGTGGCGGCGTGGTACTCCTTGGGCCTGCTCACAGGGTCCGGTGCGTTGGGATGGTTCGCCTACCGCACGACCACGACGATTTCGAGGCCGCTCCAGAAGGCGGAACGGCTCATGGGCGTGATGACCGACCAACTGCCGGAGCGGTCCGTGGCCGATCTCGGCCTGACGGCCCGAGAGATCGAGGTCGTGAAGGTGATCTCGTCGGGGGAGATGTCCGATGCCGGCATCGCAGATCGGCTGTTCATCTCCAAGGCGACCGCGGCCACCCATGTGCGCAACATCCTGCGCAAAGCCGAACTGAGCAACCGTCGGGACCTCATGCTGCTGTCGGGCTGGAAAGACTTGCCTGCTTCGCCGCCCGACATGACTCCGGGACCGACTCCGCTCAGTCCGTGAGCAACGAACGCAGGGCCGTCTCGATCTGCGTCGTGTCGATCAGGCCGTGTTCCTCCACCGCGAAATGCGGCATGGGCGCATCGAATCCGCACACCCGCACGATCGGCGCTTCGAGGGCATAGAGAAGCTCTTCGGCCACGGTGGCGGCGATCTCGGCTGCGATTCCGGCGGTGCGCGGTGGCTCTTGCACCAGGAGCAGTCTTCCGGTGCGAGCCACGCTGGCCAGCACCGTTTCCCGATCCCACGGGAACACGGTGCGGAGGTCGATGACCTCCACCGAGGCATCGATCGACTCGGCGGCCGTGATGGCCTTCGGCACCATCCCGCCATACGTGACGATCGTGGCGTCATCGCCGGGACGCCGAATGCGGGCTCGGCCGATCGGCAGGGTGAAGTGATCGATGGGCACGTCGGAGCGGCCCGCCCGATACAGGACCTTGGGCTCGAGAAAGATGACGGGATCGTTGGATTCGACCGCGGCCGCCAGAAGACCCTTGGCGTCGACCGGGGTGGACGGGACGATCACGATGAGCCCCGGTGCGTGGGCGAAGAAGGCCTCCGGGCTGTCGCTGTGGTGCTCGTGGGCGCGGATGCCTGCGCCGCTGGGCATGCGTACGACCACCGGCACGTCCACGGTGCCGCGTCCGCGGTAGCGCATGCGGCCGAGGTGACTGACGATCTGATCGAACGCCGGGTAGACGAAGCCGTCGAACTGGATCTCCGCGATCGGACGTCCGCCCGCCATGGCCATGCCCAGCGCCGTTCCCACGATGCCGGACTCGTTCAGTGGCGTGTCGATGACTCGGTCCGGCCCGAAGGCGTCTTGAAGTCCTTCCGTGATCCGGAAGACCCCGCCGACCCGACCGACGTCCTCGCCGAGGACGACCGTCTCCGGATGGCGTTCCATGGCTTCCGTGAGTGCGGCCGTGAGCGCTTCGGCCATGTTCATCGGTCGCCGCGACCCGTCGGGGAGCGAATCGCGTTCGGGTTCGGCGATCTCGTGGTCTTCGAGACCGCCCTCGGGCTCGCCGCGGCCGCGCTGGGCGGCGTAGAGCTGATCGGCGAGCAGGCTCGGGATCCTGGTGTAGGTATGGCGGACCGCGTCCGCTCGGTCGGGGAGCGGGCGATCTTCCAGAGCGCGGATCGCCTCTTCCGCTTCGTCGGCGGCCTCGTCGGCGACCGACGTCACGTCGATCGGTGCCTGGCGTAGTTCGAGGTGACGCCGGAGGCGGTCGAGCGGATCGAGCGCACGCCAGGCCTCGACCTCCGTGACATCTCGGTAGAGCGTCGGATCGTCCGCCGTGGCGTGGGGTCCGTATCGGTAGGTGATCGCCTCGATGAGGGTTGGGCCGTCCCCGCGGCGGGCGCTTTCGACTGCCGTCGTGGTTGCGACCCACACGGCCAGGGGGTCCATTCCGTCGACCTGAACTCCCTCGAAGCCGTACGCCTTGGCCTTGACGGCGATCGACGAGGCCGCGGTTTGCTGGGCGAAGGGCACCGAGATGGCGTAGGAGTTGTTCTGACAGAAGAACACGTTCGGCGTCTTCCACACGCCGGCGAAGTTCAGGCCGGCGTGGAAGTCGCCTTCCGAGGTGGCGCCGTCCCCGAAATAGGTCATGACGACCGTCGAGCGTCCCGCGAGACGCTCCTGGTAGGCGTGCCCCACCGCATGGGGTATCTGCGAGGCGATGGGGACCGTCGTCAACCCCATCCGCCAGCGGTCGGGGGCCCACGCCGGGTTCGGGACCCCTTTCCAATACCCGAGAACGACGTCCATCGGCATGCCTCTGGCGAGTTGGACCCCGTGCTCCCGGTAGGACGGGTAGATCCAGTCGTCAGGACGGAGGGCGAGCGCCGAGCCGATCTGCGCCCCCTCTTGGCCCTCGAGCGGTGGGTACGTTCCGATGCGTCCCTGACGCTGCAGCGAGAGGGCCTTCCGATCGAAAGCACGGGCCCGTGCCATGAGTCGATAGATCGTGTGCAGGTCGTCGATCGTGAGGCCTGGGTCGTCGCCGACCAATCGGCCGTTCGGGTCGAGTACTCGCAACATGGGTCCGATTCTGCCGGACGGCTCCGGCCGATGCCGGGTTGGAACGTCCCAATCCCTCGGTAGCATCGGGGGAATGTCTGTCCGTGTCCGATCCGATGTGGCCGCGCTACCGCCGTACGTGCCGGGACGTGCCATCGCCGAGGTGGCGGCCGAACTGGGTATCGAGACGTCCGAGATCATCAAGTTGGCGTCCAACGAATCGCCCGAGCAGCCCTTCCCGGAGGTGATCGCCGCGGTCGCCGAATCGGCGGCCGGATTGCATCGATACCCCGACATGGCGTGCCGCGTGCCGGCGGAAGCCGTGTCCGAGGCGCTGGGAATCGATCCCGACAACCTCTGGTTCGATGCCGGGAGTTCGGCGCTCTTGCGAACGATGGCGCTCGCTGTGGGAGGGCCGGGCACGTCTGCGGTGATGCCGTGGCCGTCGTTCGTGGTCTACCCTCTCGGTTCGCAGCTCGCCCACACCGAGTCGATCCGGGTGCCGCTCACCGACCATCACCTCGACCTGGCCGCGATGGCTTCGGCCGTCCGGTCGGACACGACGATCCTGTACGTCTGCAACCCGAACAACCCGACGGGGACCGTCCGCGGTGGGGTGGACGTGGTCGCGATGCTCGATGACATCCCTGACGACGTGCTCGTCGTCGTCGACGAGGCCTACGGCGAGTACGTCGTCGATCCCGGCTACCGGTCGCTCGTTCCTGTGGCCCTCGAACGCCGCAACGTCGTCGTGACTCGCACGTTCTCGAAGATCTACGGCCTGGCGGCACTTCGGATCGGCTATGCGGTCGGGCACCCCGACACGCTCCGGGAGATCCGCAAGGCGCAGGCGCCGTTCTCGGTGTCGACGCCGGCACAGGTTGCCGCGGCGGCCGCCGTGCGACTCGTCGATCGCGTGCGCCAGCGTGTCGCGGCGAATCGCACCGGAGTCGAGTCGTTGGAGGCAGGGTTCGCCGACATGGCGCTTCGCTTCATTCCATCGCAGGCGAACTTCGTCGCCACCCTGCCCGACGACCCGACGGCCGTTGCTGAGCGGCTGAACGATGCCGGCATCATCACACGGCCCCTGGGCGAGCTGCTCCGGATCACCGTCGGGTCTCCCACCGAGCGAGAACGGCTGCTGCAGGCCATAGCGGCAGGTTTGGGCTAAGTCGCCCGCGTTTCTAGCATCGGGTTCCGACATCGTGTCGGCTGGACGTTCTCCGTGAAAGGCCTCTCGTGAAAGCTCTCGTCTCTCTGCTGTCGCGGTCCGTGCAACGGTTCCCGTGGGTGACGGTGGTCCTGGTACTGCTCGTCTCGTTCGGGATCATGTCGTTCAACCGCGAGATCGAACAGGCGGAAGCCAACGAGGGGTTCGCTCCCGAGGCCGAGGCGCTGGCCGCCTCGGAGCGAATCCCGGATCTCTTCGGGGACGAGTCATCGGGTTCGGTGTTGCAGATCATCGTGTCGGCCGATGGCGGGGATGTCGTGACGGCTGACGGTGCAGCCGCGGTCCGGCAGATCACGGAGACACTGCTGGCCTCGGAACTGGCCGATGACTTGCAAGCCGGCAACGGCCAGCCGCCGATCGCCAGCTTCTTGGCGCCCCTCGAAGGAGCTCCCGGCCAAGGTCCCACGCTCCAACTGGTCGTGTCATCGGCCGACGGCGACGTCGTCACCCCCGATGGCCTTGCCGCGGTGCGGTCGATCCAGCAGGCCCTGTTCTCCTCGCCGGTCGCCGAAAAGCTCGACACGGCCTCGGGCCAACCGCCTGTGTCGAGTTTCCTCGCTCCGCTCGAGTCGGCCCAAGGCCCGTCGCTGCAGCTCGTGGTGAAAGGCTCCGACGTGTTCACCGCCGAAGGGCTTCAGCTGACCGTTGCCGCGGAACAGGCGGTCTTCTCCACGCCGCTTGCCGCCAAGTTCGTCCAAGACGGCCCGCCGGTCACGTCGTACTTGCTGCCGGTCGAGAGCGCCATCGCCCAAGGCGCTCCGGCCGATCTCCCGACGCCGGGCGTCAAGCAGACGTACCTGGAGGTGGCTCCTGAACTCCCACCCGAAGTGGTTCCGGTTCTCGGGTTTCTCGCTTCGAACGATGCCGATCTCTCGGTGCCACAGGCGAGCGCCGGCCTCATCTCGTTCAGCTTGACCGAACCCGCTTCCGCCGAAGAGGTCGAAGCGGTCCGCGCCGCGCTGGCGGCCATCGAAGCACCGGAGGGCGTCTCCGTGTCGGTGCTGACGCCCGAGCCTGCCACCGCCGGGGAGCTGAAGGAGCTCTATCGCGAACGGCTGGCCTTCGTGCCGGCCGAGGTCGTGCCCTTTCTCGACTTCCTGCTCAGCAACGATCGCGACCCGGCCGGCCCCTCCGCATCGAAGGGCCTCATCACGGCCACGCTCACCGAGCCGCTCACCGCCGCCGACGAGGCAGGGTTGCTGTCGGCACTGTCGTCGGCTCCGTTGCCGTCCGGATATGCCGTGAGCTTCCTTCCGTCGGATCCGACCGACACCGAGCTCAAGGCTGCCTATCTCGATCGTCTGGCGTTCGTGCCTGCCGAACAGGCGGGTCTCGTCGAGAATCTGCTGAGCGCCGACCGCGACCTCGCCGTGCCTTCGGCGACGCACGGTCTGATGATCGTCTTCCTGGAGTCGCCGGACTTCGAGGACACGGACGCCCAGATCGACGCGGCCCTCCGCCAGCAGGCCGCCGTCGACGCCATCGCCGAACTCGACCTACCCGATGGCTACTCGGCTCAGGCGTTCAGCTTCGAATTGATCTTCGCTTCCGCCGACGACAGCACGGCCGAGATCGGGCGCATGTTCGGCCTCGCGGCACTGATCATCGTCGTCGTCCTCCTCTTCAACTTCTGGCGCCGGCTCCCGGCGGCGGGGACGGTCCGGTCGGTGCGGCGCATGCTGGCTACGACCGTGGTCACGCTCGTCGTCATCCTCATGGCGATCGGGATCATGCAAGGCATCGGTGTCCTCTTGGGCCCGAAGTACCTGGGGATCATCGGCGACTTCAACCAGATCGTGCAGATTCTTCCGATCCTCCTCATCGGCCTCGGTGTCGACTACGGCATTCACATGACGACGCGCTACCAGGAGGAACTCGGAGCGGGAGCCGACGTCGAGCGGGGGACCGGCATCGCCATTCGTACCGTCGGCGTCGCTCTGGTCTTGGCGACCGTCACGACGGTGGTGGGGTTCCTCACGAACCTCGTGTCGCCCGTGCCGGCGTTGAAGGACTTCGGCATCCTGGCGGCGGTCGGCATCGTCGTGTCGTTCGTGCTCATGCTCACGCTCATGCCGGCAATTCGCCTCATCCTCGACAAGGTGGCGGAGCGCAATGGACATCTCGATGCCGCCGACTTCGCCTCCGAAGGTGCGCGGGGTGGTGCGATCGGCGCTTTGCTGGCCGGTTTCGTGGGAGGTGCTGCCGTCTACGCCGCCAGCGCGTCGATCGAAGCGGGTATCAAGTCGGTGGGTTACGGCGAGGTCTTCGAGGTCGCGCAACTGGGTCTGTTCGCCGTCATCGGTGCCGCGGTAGGCCTGGTCATCATCTTTCTGCCCCGCATCGTCGGGCCCACGGGAGCGCTGGCCGAGCGATTCCCGGTCTGGGTGGTGATCGCCGCCCTGGCCATCGGCGGGGTCGGCTACTACGGGTTCCAACAGCTCGAGACGAGGTTCTCCTTCACGGACTTCGTGCCGTCGGACAACCCGTTGCTGGGCGCGATCGACCTGCTGACCGACGAGTTCGGTGGAGGGTTCGGTGAGACGACCTCGATACTCATCGAAGGGAACGTAGCCACCCCCGACGTGCACAACGCGCAAGTCGATGCGCTCGAGGCGCTGGGCGACACACCCGATGTCGTGCTGTTCGGCGACGCGGCCGCGCAAGATTCGGTGCTGTCGGTGCTCGGCTCGCTGATCGACCCATCCCTCCCGACGTTCTCGACCGACGTCGCCGGAGCTGCGCAGGCTGCGGGCGTCGGTTCCGATCTGCGGGTGGCGGCCGACGCCGATGTCGAAGCCCTCTACGGCGCCGTGCAGGCCGCCGCGCCGAACGAGTTCGCTTCGGTCGTGCATGGCGCCGGCGGCTCGTACACGGCCGGACTCTGGACGATCAACACGCAGGCCGGCGACCTGCGGGCCGGCGAGCTGAACGACAACCTCGTGGAGGTGTTCGATCCTGTCGTCGGCGCCGGCGTGTCGGCGATACCGACCTCGCAGAACATCATCGGCGACGTCGTCGTCAAGTCGCTCCAGGCGTCGCAGGTCAGCTCGTTGTGGATCACCCTGATCGCCGCCACGTTGCTGCTGATCCTGAACTTCTGGATCGAATCGCGGCGCCCGCTGCTCGGCGTCATCACCATGTTGCCGGTTGCGCTCGTCGTGCTCGCCACCTTCGGGACGATGGCGGTCACCGGCATCCCGTTCGGGCCGGTTACGGCCACGATCTCGGCGCTGGCGATCGGCATCGGCGTGCCGTACACGATCCACATCACGCACCGCTTCCAGGAAGACCGGATCCGTCACGACTCGACGGAGGCGGCCATTCGGTCGACGACCCTGCACACCGGGGGTGCCCTGGCGGGTTCGGCCCTCACGACGATGGCCGGATTCGGCTCGCTGGTGACGTCGGCCCTGACGCCGTTCCAGCAGTTCGGCGCCGTGACCTTCTACGCCATCTTCTACGCCCTGGCGTTTTCGATCTTGCTGCTGCCGTCGATGCTCGTCCTGTGGGACCGCTGGCACCGGTCACGAGGCGAGGCGACGATCGACGAGAGCCGCCTGCACGAAGCGCTCGAGATCTGAGCGAGGGGGAGCCCGCTCGGGCTCCCCCTTTCGCTCACTTACAAACCGAGAACCCTCGGTGGGTGCCCGGCTTGTGTCCCTGACCAAGGAGTCCATCGTGCGCCAGCGGCACGATGTGGTGCTTGGCGTATTCGTGGCCGGACGGCATACCGTCCATGTTGGTGTCGTTGCACGGCGGGGCCGTGTGGGCGAAGGCCGGTATGGCCGCCACCATCATGAGCGCTACGAGCGCCAGGGTCGTCACGAATCGTCGCATTCCTCTCCTCCTCGTGTTGAGGCGACGCACCGCAGTACGGATGCCTGCCGCGATCGGTTCGTGGTCGAACGACGGCGGGGCCGGCGTCGGCGCCTCTGCGTCGGCGGGGTCAGCGGAGCCCGTCGAGGATGAACCGCTGGATCTGTTCGGCGAGCCCGGCCCGGTCGATCCGGCCGCCCGGGTCGTACCAGCGTTCGACGGCGTTGAGGACCGAGAGAACGAAGATGGCAGCCATGTGCGGGTCGAGATCCGAGCGAAACGAGCCGTCGGCGACGCCGGCCCTCACGACCTTCCGGAACTCCTGCTCGTAGCGGTCTCGCTGCTCGAGGACGTGCTGTCGCTGGGTGTCGGGAAGCGAGCGGGCTTCGTGGAGGAAGGTCCGTGCCTCGTCGCGGTGATCGAGTACCACCCCGAGGTGTCCGACGACCAACAGCTCCAGGCGGTCGGCGGCGGAGGCGACGTCGGATACCTGCGCCCGTTCCGCGACCGCGCCGAACAGCTCGCCCCCTCGGCGGACCACCTCGACGAGGAGTTCCTCCTTGCTGCCGATGTGGGCGTAGAGCGAACCGCGCAACAGCCCCAACTCGTCTCCGAGGTCGCGCATGGAGGTTCCGTGGTAGCCGCGCTTGGCGAACAGTCGGCCGGCCGCGATGACGACGTCGTCGCGGGAGGTGGTCATACGTCGAAGTCCAAGGTCACGCGGTCCGACCGCGGGTGGGCCTGGCAGGTGAGGATGAGACCTGCGTCGACCTCCTCGGGAACCAGCGCCCAGTTCTTGTCCATCGTGACCTCACCGTCGATGAGCTGTGCCTTGCAGGTTGCGCACGCGCCGCCCTTGCACGAGAACGGAAGCTCGCGCCGCACCTGCAAGGCGTGATCGAGGATGGACGGGCCGGCCGGATCGACCTGCACGACCGAGCCACGGCCTTCGAGAGTGAACGTCACGGTCGCCATGCCGGCGGTGTCGTCGTCCGCGGCGGGCAGACCAACGTCTGTGGGCGGGCCGGCAAAGAACAACTCGTCGTGGATGACTGCAGGGTCGATGCCGCGATCTTCGAGGGTGCTCCGGGCCGATGCGACGAGGCCGAACGGGCCGCACAGGTACCAGTGGTCGACCGACTCCTGATCGACGAGGGTCTCGAAGAGCCGGTCGAGCTTGGCGCCGTCGATGCGACCGGAGAACAGGTCCACGGCGACGTGCTCGCCCGACAGCACATGCATGAGATGGAACCGATCGGTGTAGCGGTCCTTCAACGCCTCCAGCTCTTCGAGGAACATGATCGAAGCTGCGGTGCGGTTACCCAGGATGAGCGTGGCTTTGCCGTGTTCGGTCGTCGAGAGGTGTGTCGAGACGAGCGACAGGATCGGTGTGATGCCCGAGCCCGCCGCGATCGCCGCGATGTGGTGGCTGGCCTCCAGAGTGAACTCGCCGACCGGTTCCATCACGTCGAGGGCCATGCCGGCGCGCAGCTCCTTCGTCGCCCAGGTGGAGAAGATGCCACCATCCAGCCGCTTGATCCCGATACGCAGTTCGCCGGTGGTGGCGTTCGCGCAGATGGAGTAGGAGCGACGCACGTCCTGGCCGCCGATGTCGGCTCGGACGGTGACGTGCTGTCCGGCCTCGTAGGTGAAGGTGGTGCGCAGCTCGTCGGGAACGGCCAGCGTCACGGCCACGGCTTCGTCGGTCAGCGGTTCGACGGTCTCCACACCGAGTCGGTGGAACCGCATCAGATGTCCTTGAAGTGGTCGAAGGGTTCACCGCACGACGAGCACACATACAGCGCTTTGCAGGCCGTGGATCCGAATTCGCTCACGAGGCGCGGTTCGGCGGTCCGACAGCGCGGGCACGTCACCTCGCCGCCCGGCGGAGCGATCCCGTACGCGTCGAGTTTGGCCCTGCCCTCGTCGGACATCCACGCGGTGGTCCAGGCGGGGGAGAGGACGGTGCGCACTTCATGTGGGCCGTCCCACAGACGGTCGACGACCGCCGACACGTCTGCCCGAATGACATCCATCGCCGGACAACCCGAGTAGGTCGGGGTGATCGTGACGATGAGCGTTTCGGAATCGACCGTCACGTCGCGCAGGATGCCGAGATCGGCGATCGTGAGCACCGGGATCTCCGGGTCGGTGACCGCGTCGAGTGCCGACCGAACGTCCTCGGCGGTCACCATGTCAGGCCCGGGTGAGAGCGCGGCACGATCTGGAGTTCGGCGAGGAGGAAGCCGAGATGCTCGCTGTGGCGGCCCGCCCGACCGCCCGTCCGCTGGAACGGGTCGTCCGGAACCGTGAGCGTCGCCTCGTGCAGCACGTTGTGCACCGTGCTCGTCCACCGTGGCGCGAGTGCGCCAGGGTCGATGCCGATGCCATCGGCCGCCAACCGTCGGTCGAGGTCGTCACCCGTCGTCAGCTCTGCGGTGAAGCGCCACAGGGAGTCGACGGCGAACTGCATGCGGGTGTGAGATTCCTGCGTACCATCGCCGAGACGCCGGACCCACGTCGAGGAATGCCGGAGATGGTAGGCGGTCTCCTTGGCGGCCTTGGCGGCGATCCCGGCGAGATCCGGGTCGGACGACGACGCCAGGTCCTGCCAGAACGGGAGTTGGTAGGCGTCGAAGAACAACTGGCGGGCCATCGTGAAGGCGAAGTCGCCATTGGGCTGTTCCACGAGCAAGACGTTCGAGAACTCGCGCTCTGACCGGAAGAAGGCGAAGTCGTCCTCGACCCTGCCCATCCCCTCGCGAACGCCCGCCAGCGAGTAGAGGTGGCGAGCCTGACCCAGGAGGTCGAGGGCGATGTTGGTGAGCGCGATGTCCTCCTCGAGTTCATGCGCGCGCGACGACCACTCGCCGAGGCGTTGGGCGAGGACCAGGCAATCGTCGGCGTGGCGCAAGACATAGGCCGTGACATCGGTGGTGTTCGTCGTCACATGTGCCCTACGTCATCGGGGATCTCGTAGAAGGTGGGATGGCGGTACGGCTTGTCGGCGAACGGTTCGAACAGCTCGCCGGCCGCGTCGGGGTCAGAAGCCGTGATGGCGGTGCTCGGGACCACCCACAGCGAAACGCCTTCCACGCGCCGGGTGTATACGTCTCGGGCGGCCTGCAGGGCCGTCTCGGCGTCTGAGGCGTGGAGGCTGCCCGCGTGGACGTGCGAGAGGCCGCGGCGCCGACGAACGAATACCTCCCACAGCGGTGGACCCGCTCGTCGATCGCCGATCGAGGGCGGCTGGTCGTCCGGCTGGGAAGGTACTTCGTATGGCATGGCGCTCCTCAGGCCGTCCGGCGGTTGGCGTGCTTGGCGGCGTACGAGGCGGCTGCCTCGCGCACCCACGCGCCCTCGTTCCACGCGTCGACCTTTTGCGCAAGCCGCTCGCGGTTCATGGGGCCGTCACCTGAAACAACCCGCCAGAATTCGTCCCAGTCGATGGCACCGAAGTCGTATCGGCCCGCGCGTTCATTCCAGACGAGGTCCGGGTCGGGGATGGTGAGGCCGAGGTATTCGGCTTGCGGCACGGTGGTGTCGACGAATTGCTGGCGCAGGTCGTCGTTCGAGACCCGCTTGATCTTCCACGCCATCGACTGGAGCGAGTGCGTCGAGTCGGCGTCGTGTGGACCGAACATCATGAGTGACGGCCACCACCACCGGTCGAGTGCATCCTGGGCCATCGCCTTCTGATCGTCGGAGCCGCGGCAGAGGGTGAGCATGATCTCGTAGCCCTGACGCTGATGGAACGATTCCTCCTTGCAGATCCGCACCATCGCACGTGCGTAGGGCCCGTAGCTGCACCGTGCGAGCATCAGCTGGTTGGTGATGGCGGCTCCGTCGACCAGCCAGCCGATGGCGCCGATGTCGGCCCAGGTCAGCGTCGGGTAGTTGAAGATCGACGAGTACTTGTGGCGGCCCACGTGCAGGAGGTGCAGCAACTCGTCGCGGGAGACACCGAGCGTTTCGGCCGCCGAGTAGAGGTAGAGGCCGTGGCCGGCCTCGTCCTGGACCTTGGCCATGAGGATGGCTTTTCGCTTGAGGCTGGGGGCGCGGGTGATCCAGTTGCCCTCCGGTTGCATGCCGATGATCTCCGAGTGGGCGTGTTGGGCGATCTGTCGGATGAGCGTTTGCCGGTAGCCGTCGGGCATGTCGTCTTTCGGCTCGATCTTCTCGTCGGCGTCGATGAGGGCCTGGAAGTCCATGTGCCGGACGATACCAAACGATCGTTTGTTTCGAGCGGAGCGGCGCGAAGAAGGCCCCGCTAGCGTTTCCGCTCTCAGGGCCTTCTACGTGGCTCGATCCGTGACGGACCGAACCGAGGCGATCTACGTGTTCCGGCCCGAGGGCCTACGTGTTCCGATCGCGCAAAGGGCAATCTATCGCATGGGCGCCGGTCTGTCCATGGCGGAGTGTCACGGCGGCGCGGCTAGGTTCGAACCGACACCGAAAGGACGATCCCAGATGGCCACACTCGAGGAGTTCTGCACGATTCGGGCGTCGCTCGACATGAACGTCATCGGCAACACGCCGCGCGGCATGCGGATCGATTTTCCGTTCGCGGGTGTCGCCACCTCCTCGCATTGGGAAGGCGAACGTCCGGTGAGTGGAGTGGACTACGTGACGGTGCGCGCCGACGGCAACATGCAACTCGACATCCACGGGGTCATCGGTGAGGGACGCGCCAAGGTGGCATACACGGCGACCGGCGTGAGCCTGGCCAGCGAAGAACGAGGGGTCGCCTACCCGCAAGAGCTCCTCGTGTTCGAGACCGCCGACGCGGACCTGGCGTTTCTCAATGACGCCGTCGCGGTGGCCCTCGGCAAAGGCGAGGGCAACGCCATCGAGCTGACCGTGTGGCTGGTCCGCGGCTGACGGATACACTGCCGGCGTGTTGCGTCCGGTTCTGCAAGGTGAGCATCCCATCGCCATGGCCCATCGAGGGTCGATGAGCCTGTGGCCGGAGAACACGATGGTGGCCTTTCAGGGTGCCGTCGACCTCGGCTACCGGTACCTCGAAACCGATCTGCATGCCACCGCCGACGGTGTTCTCGTGTGCGTCCACGACGACACGCTCGACCGGACCACCGAGGCGACCGGTCCCGTCACCCAGCGTCATTTGGCGGACCTGCAGAGCTTCGACGCCGCCTACCGCTTCGATCCGGTCCGGCACTTCCCGCACCGCTGCGGAGGTGTGACCATCCCGACCTTCGAGGAGCTCGTCACGACGTTTCCGGACGTCCGGATCACGGTCGACCTGAAGCAATCCGGCATCGAACCGTTGCTGGCGGATGCCGTCGCTCGCTGGGACCTGTGGGACCGGCTGATCGTCGGATCGTTTCGTGACGGACGCATTGCCCGCTTTCGGCGGCTCACCAAGGGCAGGGTTGCAACGTCGGGAGGACCGGCCGCCATCCTGCGTTTCCTGGCAGCGGTCCGGATGGGTCGGCGACCTCGGCTCGTGGCCGACGCGCTCCAGGTGCCAGTCTCCAGCAACGGCCTCAGAGTGGTCGACAATCGCACGGTTCGGGCAGCCCATGCCATCGGCAAACACGTGCACGTGTGGACGGTGAATGAGCGCGACGAGATGGAACGCCTCATGGAACTGGGGGTAGACGGTCTGATCACCGATCGACCCGACGTCTTGAAGCACCTGATGGTCGAACGCGGCCGAGGCGGTCCGTGGAACGAGGTTCGGACATGAGCGGTTGGGAGCGTGTCGGATCGGTGGCTCTGACGCAGATCCACGTGGGTGATCTCGTCCACGGCAACTGGTACGACGTCAATCGGCTGCATCGCGTCGACGCCCTGTGGCTCACGGCGCGAGGGGTGGTCGGCGTGAGGGACGGCAAGGCCATCCTCGATTCGCATCACCGGGACCACCCGGAGCGGAGCCGTTGGAACCCGGGACGCATGCTGTCGGTGGGCTTCGAGGGTCACTACGCCCGGATCGCCGAGCATTTCGGAGAGGTACCCATGGGTATCGGCGGGGAGAACCTCGTGGTCGACGCTCCTGACGTCTTCACCGAGTCAGACCTGTCGGCCGGGATGCGCATCGTCGGGGAGTCGGGCGAGGTCGAGTTGGCGGGAGCCGCCGTGGCGAAGCCGTGCTTGCAGTTCACCGGACACCTGCTGGACGATCCCGATGCCGACCAGGCGACGTTGCTCGCCCATCGGGGGCTGCTCGATCACGGTATCCGGGGGTTCGTGTTCGATATCAGCGACCTGTCGGACCGGGGGTTCCGGGTGGCTCCCGGGGCCGAGGTGTTCCGACGGATTTGAGGTTCCGTTAACCGGGACCTGCGTCCCCGTTAGGTCGTGGAATGTGACACTGGTGGTGGACGGTCAGCAACGCCCACCCCCCCGGGCGCGGACCGCAGCCTCGCCTCGGATGGTCGGCTGAGCTTTCAGAGCCTCCCAGCCCACTGGTCGGCCATCCGAGTCGAGGCGCTTTCGTTTTCAGCGCGGCGCAATGGCGAAGACCTGGCCCGTCTCGCTCGTGACGAAGAGGACGTCGGTTCCCACCGCGGGCGACGTGACGATCCGTCCTCCGGCGTCGAATCGCCACACTTCCTCGCCATCGAGGGTGGCTGCCAGGACGAACCCGCTGACGGAGCCGGCATAGATCATGTCTCCGGCGATCACGGGAGGCCCGGTGTCGGTGAGGTCGGGGATCACCCAGAGAATGGTCCCGTCCGGCACGCTCATCGCCGTCAGCCGCGGCCCGTCGGCGTAGTAGACGACGCCGTCTGCAACCGCGACTTCGTCATTGAGGTCCACGCCCAACAACAGGGGCTGGGCTTCCACCAGTGATGGGCACCGACCCTCGGCGAACTGGAAGAGATTGCCCCCTTGGGTGCCGACGTACACGATGCCATCCGAGATGGCCGGCGCGGTTCGGATGGCGGCGCCGGTCTCCAGCGTGCAGATGCCTTCGCCGGTGGTTGCGTCGACGAGGTGGAGGGTGCCGGCTTCGTCGCCGACGTAGATGATGCCATCGCTGGCCGTGGGGCTCCCGGTCATGGGCGGCCCTGGGTCGCCGGACGGGTATTGCCAGAGAACCGTGCCTTCTCCGGCCGCCAGGCCGTGGAGCCGGCCATCCCCGCCGCTCACGGCGACCATGTCGTATCGCTCACCGGACGGTGGGAAGATCCGAAAAACGATCGGCGTCGTGAGGACGGGCTCGCCGATCTCGTATTGCCAGAGGGGCCTTTGGTTCGAGTTGATCGCATCGCGGGCGTACACGCGACCGTCGTTGCTGCCGGCCACCAACATGCTGAGCGTCGACTCCCCGATGTCGACGGATCCGACCGTCGGTGTCGAGAGGACGGGCCCTCCTGTCTCCATTCGCCACAGCTGCGCCCCGGTCGTCTGGTCGACGGCGTAGATGAAGTGATCCGAGCTGCCGAAGTACACCCATTTCCCGAAGGCAACCGGCGACGTCCGGATGACGTCCCCTGCGGCGAATGTCCAGTAGATCCCGCCGACGTCGGGAACTCCTGCGGCGTCGAACACGCCATCGTGCAGTGGTGACCCTCGCCATTCGGCCGAGCCCGACAAGCCGTCTTCGGGGACCGGAACGATGTTTCGCTCCAGAACGAACTGTGTCGTGGTGGTGCGGTCGACCGTGCGTTCAATGACGACCGTTCCTCCGGGAGAGAGGTCGAAGCCCCCGAGAGCGAACGTGGCACCGACCGAGAGCGCGACGACGGCGGCAGCGCCGACCAGGATGGCGACCGCACGACTCGCCGTGCGGACTGGTCGGCGGCGGACGACACCGGCGGCGCGGCGCTGCGACGGCGACAGCGGCGCACCTCCTTCGTCCAACCCGAGACCTGCCCAGGCCTCCGCCAGTGCTTCGCGGAACTCGGGGGTCTCTTCGTCGACCGCTCCGGTGTGCTCGAGCGCGGCCGATACGTGCGGCAGCTCTCGCCACGCCGGTTGCCATCCGGGTGGTAGCCGGTCGGCGAGTCCTCGCACCCTGTCGGCGACGCGGGCCGACGGGCCTTCTTCCCAGGCGTCGGCCGCATGCACGGCTCGGACGGTTGCCGGGAGGTTGCCGAGCTCGTCGGCGAGCGTGGCGGCGTGGCGTGCCAGTTCCGGGTCGGACTCGATCGTGGCCCGATCCGTCATGAAGTCCACCGCCGCGCCGAACCACCTGGCCACGAGCAGTTCGTCGGTCAGGTTCTCGGCGTGCTCCTGGTCGTAGTCGCCGGTGGAGGCCTGATCGATGACGAGGCGCGCCGCCTCGCAGCGGCGCCTCCACCGCCATCCGTCGGCGCCTGGCGGGCAGGCTTCGATCGCCAGCCGGATCTCCGACTGCGCCGTGCCGGCATCGTCCGTGTGGAGGAATCCCTGAGCGCGATGGAACCGCGCCACGTTCTCCCATTGGGGAAGATGCGCCATCGTCAGGTCGAACAGCCCTTCGGCTTGTTCGGCGTAATCGGCCCAGCGCTCGAAGGTCGCGAGTCCTTCCGCCCGAGCCAACGCCGCCAGGAACAGCACGGAGGTGGCCCCGTTGGCGCGTGCCAGGTCCTCGGCGCGCCGGATGGCTTCCAGAGCGCCGGTCGCGTCGCCGGTGGAAAAAAGGGCCCGGCCCCAGTAGGCGAGCTGCGCGGCGAGCGCCCCCGGTCCAAGGTGCTCGGCCCGGTCGACGAGCGATGCAAACGACGCCTCGGCGTCGCGCGCCTGTCCGCGGTCCAACTCGATCCAGGCTCGGTGCGTGTCGACCGAATAGCGATGGTCCGCAACCTCCCCTTCTGCCGACGACTTGCGGAGGGCAGCGTCGGCTTCCTCGGGGAACCCCAGGCGAGACAACGTCCGAGCGTGGAGAGCAAGGAGCGGCGGAAGCTGGTCTCGGGTGTCCGCGAGGTGCGCATCGAGTTCGGCCATGGCGAGATGGCGCTCCGCCTGCTGCGGTCGCTGCAGATCGTCGGCCAAGGTTGCGGCAAAGCCGCGCGCCGCCACCTTCGGAGCGCCTTCCAGCAGATCGACGGCCAGTTGGTTTTCTCGCGCGGCTCCGTCCGACCAGCCGGCCGAGCGCAGGAAGCGTGCTCGCATGTCGTGCAGCATCCCCGTCGTCTCGTCCCTGGCCTCAGGGTCGGCGTCGAGAGCCCGGCCGGCCAGCCAATACGCCTCGGCCGCCTGGCCGGTGTCGTGGCGCGCCTTGGCCAGGCGCGTGAACATGTCCCTGGCGCCCTCCGTATCGCCCGCTTGGGCCATCAATTCCGCCCGGGTGAGTTCGTCACTCTCGGGGACGGCTGCCAGCAGGCGCTGGGCGAGATGGGCTCTCCGCGCCGCCGTCAGCTCGATGGTATCGGACAGCGCCTCACCAGCTCCGTAGCCTTGGGGAGTGTCGATGGCGAGACCGGAACGAATGAGCCGGTCGCCCGCAGTGAGCACCGCGTTCTCTTCGAGGCCGGTGACCGTCGCGAGCGCATCGACTCGCACGGGATTCCCGGCGGTGACGAGGGCTTGGGCGACGGCTACCTGGGTCTCGTCGAGTGCATCCTGCGCCACCTGCGCGCCCGGTTCGATCGTCCACTGGTCTTCCGTGTGATCGAGCGAACCTGTGGCCGCCGATGCCCGGAGGCGGGCGAGAATCCGCCGGTCGTTGGCGCCACCGGCGAGAATGGCGTCGGCGAACGCTTCGACGCCGGGGCCCGTCAGCGCACCGGCCAGGTCCACTGAGTCGATGGGAATCAGGTCGAGTTCGTGAGTCGTCGCACCGGTCGTGGCTCGCATCTTGTTGATCGTGATGGCGACGAGGTCGTCAGAACGATCGGCGACCAACACCAGCGTCACCGGCCGATCGCCGGACGCCAACAGACGGTGGAGGTGTGCCAGTGAGCTGGCATCGGCCTTGCCGAGATCTTCGATCGCAATGAGGAGTGGACCGTCTTCCGGCAGGTCGAGCTGGTCGAGAACGTCGCCCGCCCGGGAAGGGTCGGTGCCGTGAGCGATGTGGGCTCCCAGGTCGTCGCGCAGCGCCTCCAGGAGGGGCCCCGCATCAGCCGGGGGAACCCGGTCGACGACGACGAGCTGGCTCGAGCCCTCCGCCTTCGACGCGATGTGCGCGGCCGAGATGCGCTCCCAGATGTCTCGGCGCAAGGTACGGACGAATTCGATGGTTTCCACGCGGCCTCCCTCGTTGGCAAACTACCGCACCGGCCACCGTCGCGGTGGGGGAACCTGGAATATCAGAAGGATGGCAGGAACTCGGCGCGGCCTGCCTCGAAGTCTGCGATGGCCGATGCGTGTCCGAGGGTGATGCCGATGTCGTCCAAGCCGTTCAGCAATCGGTGTCTCGTGAACGGGTCGATTTCGAAGGTCGCTTCGAATGCGTCGGCGGTCACCGTTTGTGCCTCGAGATCGATCACGATGGATGCAGCAGGATCGTTTTCCGCCAGTTCGAGGAGGTAGTCGACTTCCTTGTCGGACAGCTCGATGGGGAGCAGTCCGATCTTGGTGCAGTTGGTCTTGAAGATGTCGGCGAACGACGGCGCGATGACGGCTTCGAATCCCCAATCCTGGATGCCCCACGGCGCATGTTCCCGTGACGACCCCGATCCGAAGTTCGGTCCGGTGACGAGCACCTTGGCATCTTGGTACTCGGGCCGGTTGAGCGGGAAGTCCGGGTCGAGTTCACCGTCAGGGCCGTGCCGCCAGTCCGCGAACACGAACTCGCCGTAGCCGGTGCGCTCGACCCGCTTGAGGTGCTGTTTCGGCATGATCTGGTCGGTGTCGACGTTGGCTCGTCGGAGCGGGAGCATCGTTCCACGGATGACGGTCACGACTTTCATCGATACGTCCTGACGTCGACGAAGTGTCCTTCGATGGCGGCGGCGGCGGCCATGGCCGGAGATACCAGATGGGTGCGTCCGCCCTTGCCCTGCCGACCTTCGAAGTTGCGGTTCGAGGTGGAGGCGCACCGCTCGCCGGGGCTGAGGATGTCCGGGTTCATGCCGAGGCACATCGAACAGCCGGCATCCCGCCACTCGAAGCCGGCTGCCTTGAAGACCTGGTCGAGTCCCTCTTCTTCGGCCTGGAGCTTCACGAGTCCAGAACCAGGTACCACCATGGCCGACACCGACGGCGCAACCTGCTTTCCCTCGACGATCGCGGCGGCGGCCCGGAGGTCCTCGATGCGGCCGTTGGTGCACGACCCGAGGAACACTCGATCGATCGGGATGTCGGTGATGGGTGTACCCGCAACGAGGTCCATGTATTCCAGGGCGCGTGTCGCGGAGTCGCGTTCGATGGGGTCGTCGATGTGGTCGGGAACCGGCACCCGGTCCGTGACCGGTACGGTCTGGCCGGGGTTCGTGCCCCATGACACGTACGGCACGAGCTCGGTCGCGTCGATGTGCAAGTCGAGGTCGAACGTCGCTCCGTGGTCCGTGTTGAGGGTCTGCCAGTGTGCAACGGCTCGGTCCCAGGCGGCGCCCTTGGGAGCGCGAGGTCGGCCATGGAGGTAAGCGAACGTGGTCGCATCGGGGGCGATCATGCCCGCTCGGGCGCCCGCTTCGATCGACATGTTGCAGATCGTCATGCGGCCCTCCATCGTCAGGCTCTCGATGGCCGAGCCGCGGTATTCGATCACGTGGCCGGTGGCGCCGGCCGTGCCGATCCGAGCGATGATGCCCAAGATGATGTCTTTCGCCGTGACGCCGGGCGGCAGGCTTCCGTCGACGGTGATCGCCATCGATTTCGGCTTGGCCTGCGGGAGGGTCTGTGTGGCGAGGACGTGCTCCACCTCCGAGGTTCCGATGCCGAAGGCGAGGGCACCGAAGGCCCCGTGGGTGGCGGTGTGGGAATCGCCGCACACGATGGTCATGCCCGGTTGGGTCGAGCCCTGTTCGGGTGAGATGACGTGCACGATGCCTTGGCGGGGGTCGTCCAATCCGAACAGGGTCACGCCGAACGCGGTGCAGTTGGCGATCAGGGTGTCGATCTGGCGTTTGGAGAGGGGATCCCGGATACCGAGCTCCCGACCGGCCGTCGGGACACCGTGGTCGATGGTCGCCAGCGTCAGATCCGGCCGGCGCACCGTCCGTCCGGCAAGGCGGAGCGAGTCGAACGCCTGGGGCGAGGTGACTTCGTGCACGAGGTGCAGGTCGATGTACAGCAGATCGGGCTCGCCGGGGGCCGAGCGGACGACGTGATCGTCCCAGACCTTCTCGAACAGGGTTCTCGGTGCGCTCATGGGTGTCTCCGTGTGAGCGATAGAGCGTAGCCAGGCGCCGCCGGAGGGGAAACACCGCATGGGAGAATCGTCCGATGGACGATCGGCGATTGGCAATACGTCTCGAGTGGGCGACGATCTGGTGGAACCTCGGCGAGGCGGTCGTCACGGTGACGCTGGGGCTGATGGCACGTTCGATCGCCCTGGTGGCGTTCGGCGCGGATTCGCTCATCGAGGTGTTCGCATCGGGGGTGGTGGTGTGGCACGAGGAGCACGAGGGCGATCGGTCGGCTGATCGCACCCGTCTGGCCCATCGGTTGATCGGTGTGGCATTCGTGCTGCTGGCGGTGGCGCTGCTGGCGTCGGCGACGCGCCGTTTCGCCACCGGCGAGGCCCCCGATCCATCGCCATGGGGCATCGCCTATACGGCGCTCGCCGCCGTGGTGATGTTCGGCCTGGCGATCTGGAAACGTCGCGTGGCGCGCCGCCTCGACTCGTCGCCGCTGGCCGCCGAAGCCGACGTCACCTTCCTCGACGGTGTCCTCGCCTCGAGCATCCTGGTCGCACTCATCCTCACGGCCTGGCGAGGCTGGTGGTGGGTCGATCCGGCGGCGGCACTCGTCGTGGCGGGATTCGCCGTACGAGAGGGGGTCGAGAACCTCCGCTGGTAGGGTCGCCGCATGCTGACCGACCAAGCCATCGCTCTCGCCCGGGGAGCCAACTACGCCGTGCTGTCAACCCATCTGCCGAGCGGCGCCATCCAGTCGCACGTCATGTGGATCGGCACCGACGGTGAGCATCTGCTGATCAACACGGAGATCCACCGGCAGAAGGTTCGCAACGTCGAACGCGACGCGGTCGCAACCGTCACCGTGCTCGACAGGGACAATCCGTTTCAGTATTCCGAAGTGCGCGGAGAGATCGTGGAGGTCGTCCGCGGTGCCGAAGCCCGCGCACACATCGATGCCCTCTCCAACAAGTATGTCGGCCGGGACTACGCCAATCCGATCCACTCGGAGCGCGTCATCCTCAAGTTGCGTCCGACGAGGGTGCGGGATGTGACCGTCACGGCCTGATCGGATCAGCGGTCTCCGGTCAGTTCGCTGATCTCGAACAGGTGTCCGTCCGGGTCCCCGAAGAACGCCCGGATCTCGAAGCCGTGGTCGACCGGTTCCGTCAGGAACGCCGCCCCGCGTTCTCGCAGCACGTCGTACGTCGACCGGCAGTCGTCGACTCTGATGGTGAAGGCGTGATCGACCCGATCCGGATCGGCCGGCTCCGCAAAAGTGACGGTGGGCTTGTCGGGGGTGGGGCCACCGCCCGTGACCAGCAGGAGCCAGGTCCCGGCGAATCGCAACACCACCGACGTTCCCCCGTACTCGCCGTGGAGATCGGCGCCGAGCACGTCGAGGTACCAGGTTTTGGCGACGGCCAGGTCGGAGACGACGAGGATCGTCGTGATCTCGGTATCGGGCTTCGGGAAGGCGGCCACCATCCCGAACCTACACGGGCTCTCTGGCTCCGATCGGTAGGCGTTGGCGGAAGAGCCCATCCGGGATGGGAGCGCCCGAGCGGATGAGGGCGAGCTTCCAGGTCGGGGACGAGCCCATCGCCCAGCGAAGGAAGCCGACCGCGGTTCTGCCCCGAAGTCGTGCTCCCGGCAGTGCGCGCACCTCGAGGATTTCGGCGAGGCGGCTTGGGAGCGTGGCGGCGGCGGCGTCGAACAGCGCCAAGTAGCCCGCCTTCAGAGGGGGGTCCAGAGGCGGATTCTTGAGGAACTGCACGGTCTCGACCATGCCGGGTGAGCGGTCGAGTGCCGGGTGGTCGGCCACCCAGTCGGCGAGGCCGCGGGCCGTGGCAGGAAGGGGCTCGGCGTCGAGCATGGCTCCCACCTGGGTCTGCTCGGCGACGTAGGCGTCGCGCTCCGCGGTGGTCAGCTCATCACGGCCGTAGGCGACGTAGGCGGCGAGGAACGAGTCGATGAGTGCGTTGTGGACCCAGGCAGCGTGCTCGGGTTTTGCGGCGGAATAGCGGATTCCGCGATGTGACACGCCGCTCACGCCTTCATGGGCCCGTCGTACGGCGCCGACCGCCCATTCGACTTCCGGCATCGCTCCGAACGCCGTCGCCGTCACGTACTGGCTCGTACGCGACAAGCGGCCGAGCGGATCCTCACGGTACGAGGAATGATCGGATACGCCTGCGACGACCTCGGGATGGGCGGCTTGGACGAGGAGCGCCCGAATCCCGCCCACGAAGCCCGACACGTCGCCGATGATGCGCCACGTCACCGAGCCGGGACCGAAGAGGCCCGGGTCGCCGTCGTAGTCCATCGTCCGGGCGAGCGCGTAGTCGGCATGGGCGAACGGAGATGCGGCGACCGCCACGATCCGGTCGCGGTATGCGTCGATGAGTTGGCGGGCGGAGTCGAGCATCACAACCAGTCTCGCAGTGTGCCTCTGTTGTACGGCGTGAACTGGTCGCCCGGATCATCGACACGCGCAGTGGTTGCGTGGGTACTGTGGGGGGCAGGAGGAGGACCTATGAAGAGATGGATGACGGTGCTCGTCGCCTCGCTGACCGTGTTCGCGTTGACACCGGGGGCGCTGGCCGAGCCCAAACCGAAGTATTACGTGAACGAAGCGGCGCTCGAGGCGTTCGAGCCCCTGCCGGGAGCGACGGGCATGACCGGCATCCTGAACGGGGCCGGCTACTTGGTCGAAGTGCCGGACGACTGGAACGGCGACCTCGTCATGTGGGCCCACGGCTATGCCGGAGAAGGTCTCGAGCTGAACGTCTCGCCACCGCCTGCCGGACTGCGCCAGTACCTCGTCGACCAGGGCTTCGCGTGGGCCGCGTCGTCCTATTCGAAGAACAGCTACAACGTGTCGCAAGGCGTGAAAGACACCCACAGCCTGGCCACGTGGTTCCGGGGTCACGTCGACAAGCCCGACCGCACCTACATCGCCGGGGTCTCGATGGGCGGCCACATCACCGCCGTGTCGATCGAGCAGTATCCGATGTACAACGCGGCCATGCCGGTCTGCGGTGTGCTCGGCGACTTCGAACTGTTCGACTACTTCCTCGACTTCAACCTCGCTGCCCAGGCGTTGGGCGGCGTCGACTCCGAGTACCCGATCTTCACCGTCGAGCCGTACCTGACGGAGACCGTTCCCCAGATCCAAGCCAACCTCGAAGCCTTCCCCGGCGGCTGGCCGATCTTCTTGAACGCCGACGGAACCAACCTCAAGAACCTGACGGAGCTGCGGTCCGGCGGTGACCGTCCGAACTTCGATGAGGCGTGGTTCTTCTGGAACGAGTTCGCGTCATTCGCAGGACCACCCGGCGACTTCTTGTTCGATCTCGGCCTGGGCGATGGAACGCTGGCCGGACGTCCTGGCCAGGTGCCCGACAACCACGACACCGTGTACCAGTTCGACGGCGATTCGGCGCTGTCGGCCGACGAGCAGGCGCTCAACGACTCGATCCTGCGTGTCTCCGCTGATCGACAGTCCCGCCACTCCAACGGTCTGGCGAACGTCCCGGTCGTTTCGGGCGACATCGACATTCCGGTGCTGACGATGCACAACCTCGGCGATCTCTTCGTGCCGTTCGGCATGGAGACGATCTACGGCCAACGCGTCGCCGACCATGGCAAGAGCGACCTGCTCGTGCAACGCGCCATCCGCGGGGTGTTGCACTGCGACTTCACGGATGCGGAATACACCACGGCGTTCGCTGACCTCGTCGCCTGGGTGGAGATGGGAACCAAGCCCGACGGTGACGACGTCCTGGATCCGGCCGCGGTCGCGCACCCCGAGTTCGGTTGCGCGTTCACCGACGGCGCACACCTGCTCGGCACTCCCTGTCCGTAGTCGGGGCAGCCGGCAAACGAACGGTGGGGCCCCGGAATCCGGGGCCCCACGGCCGTCTGCGGGAGAAGGGGGGAAACTACCCGCCGACGGTGAGTTCGGCCAGCATGCCCGCCTCGTAGTGTCCGGGGAGGAGACATGCCACGACGTCGAACGCGCCGGCTTCTTCGAACGCCACGGTGATCTCACCGGTTTCGCCCGGTTCGACGATGAGGATGAGCTCTTCATGGCCGTGGCCGCCCTCGTCGTCGTGATCGTCGTGACCCGACTCGATGTGCTCGGCAGCCGAGTGCTTGGTAGTGATCCGGAACTCGTGCTGGATCACACCCTCGTTGTGCACCACGAAGAGGATCGTCTCGCCGGCGGTCGCCTCGAACTCGGCCGGCTCAAAGGCGAACTCGGTCATGACGACTTCCACGACGCGGTCGGCATCGCTGTCCGAAACGGTCGCACCGTCGTCCATGTGCTCGTCCTCTTCCATGTGCTCGTCGTCGTCCATATGCATGGTCGTGGCCGGCGTCGTGGTGGCCGTAGTGGTGGCGGGCGCGGCTGCGAGCGTGGTCGCCGCCGGCTGTGCACCGGCATCGGACTCTGCATCGGCGATCGGCGCGGTCTCAGCGCAGGCGGCCAATCCGAGGATGAGAGCGAAGAGTAGAACGGTCGGTTTCGTCATCGTTGTCCTCTCGTGGCGACGAGGCGATACGTGAAGCGTAGGGATCGGGTTCGGAGCGCAACCACCGCCTTCCGTCCTTGTCTCGGGGGCCGGAAGGCCCTGACCGCCTGCATATCGTCATCGGGCCGGGTACCATCTTCGGCATGCACTGGCTCATGTCACTGCTGCTGGCGTCCGTGACGCTCGGCGCGGGATTCGGCGACGCATCCGCTTCGGCCACCCCAGCAGACGACGGGACGATGACGCTGGATCTCCAGGTCGAGGTCGGCGATGCCGCCACCGTCGTCGCCCACTTGCTCGACGTGGGTGGCGACCAGCAGACCGTCACGCTCGGCTCCGACGATGACGGTACGTATCGAGGTCGCGTCGTCACCGAGCGGGCCAACTTCATCGTTGTGTTCGAAGCGCTGTACGCCGACGGAACCGGCCGGGCATCGTCACCTGCCAACCTCCTCGAATTGGGCGTCGACCCCGAGATGCTCGGGCTGGAGCCGCCACCGCTGCCCGACGATGAGATCACGGGGTTCTCGGCGGCCACCACCCGGTGGATCTGGATCGCGATCGCTTTGACGGCTCTGTCGCTCGCGCTCACGGCGCTCTGGGCCGCCGGACCCAAGCCCGCCGCCAAGGCGCGAACGGCGACCCCGCGCCAGGATCAGGAGGTCCGGTGACGGCGAGCCGGGTCGGCTTCATCGGACTCGGCATCATGGGCGGCGGGATGGCCCGCAACCTCCTCGA
The DNA here is from genome assembly GCA_041628225.1 of Acidimicrobiia bacterium. GTDB lineage: Bacteria > Actinomycetota > Acidimicrobiia > Spongiisociales > JAENVV01 > JBFKPQ01. Next base: position 35,377 of record JBFKPQ010000002.1, read on the forward strand.
AGCCGGACACGAAACCGTCGTCTGGAACCGCACCGCGGAGCGTGCCGGACCCTTGCTCGACGCCGGAGCGACCTGGGGCGACTCACCGCAGGCCGTCGCCGAACGCTGCGACATCATCATGATCTGTGTTTCCGACACGGCGGACGTGGTTGCCGTCACCACTGGTCCGGCCGGCGTCCTCGAAGGGCTGGCGCCGGGCAAACTGGTCATCGATCACTCGACGATTTCGCCGTCCGAGACGATTCGCCTCGCCAAACTCGTCAACGAACGCGGCGTCGACTGGCTCGACGCTCCCGTATCGGGAGGCAGTGAAGGAGCCGCCAGAGGAACGCTGTCGATCATGGTCGGAGGCGATGCGGAGCCATTCGACCGAGCTCGACCGTACCTCGAGGCGTTCGGCACCACCATCACGCACGTCGGGGCCCAGGGTGCCGGGCAGCTCGTCAAGCTCGTGAACCAGATTCTCGTCGTCGTCAACCAGCTGGCGGTCTCCGAAGCCCTGCTCTTCGCGCAGGCGGGCGGTCTGGATCTTCCCAAGGCCCTCGAGGCGGTCAAAGGTGGCGCAGCCGGCTCGTGGATGCTCGCCAATCGAGGCCCGCAGATGATCGAGCGCGACTGGCAGCCGGGGTTCACGATCGACCTACAACAGAAGGACCTGCGCCTCGTCTTGGAGGCCGCCGACGACCTCGGCGTACCGGCGATCGGAACCGGGATCGTGTACCAGCTGTACCGGGCCCTTCAGGCCAAAGGGCTCGGCGCCGAAGGCAACCACGCCCTCGTCAAGGCCCTCGAAGATCTGGCGGGCTTCCACCTCGGCGAGTGAGGCTCCGTAGGATGCGCTCATGAGCGATCGCGTCCGCCGTTATGCCGAGGCCATGGCCGCACTCGACTCCGCCGCGCTCGCAGAGATGCGCCATGGAGACTACGAGTGCAGCTATCCCCAGTCGGGGGAACGCTTCGTTGGTCACGACGCATGGGCAGCCGCCCACGATGGCTACGCCGAACGCTTCGGATCGGTGGACACCGTCGTCACCACGCGAGGCGGCGAGCAACACGCCACGGTGAGCACGGTGTTGTCGCCGATCCCCTTTGCGTCGACGCCCATCATCGAGGTCTCCGACACCGGAGACCTCGGGGTCGTCGAGGGCCGGGGCACCTGGCCCGACGGCAAGCTGTACCACTGGGTCTTGATCTGCGAATACCGCGACGGTTTGGTGTGGCGTGAAGCGCAGTATTTCGCGGAACCGTTCGATGCCCCCGAGTGGCGGCGTCCGTTCGTCACGCCTGCCGACTAGGGCGGCGACCAATGGCGTCGGAGGCGGCACGGGTTCGGCGCGCCAGACCGATGAACGGCAATGCGGCGGCCATGACGAGGCCGCTCGCCACATAGGCGGCCGAGTACGACCAGACATCGGCGGCTCGTCCGAGCGAGGGCTGTGAGATGACACCTCCGGTCGAACCCATCAGCGCATCGAACGACAGCACGGTGGCGCGCTGTTGCGATGGGACGATGCCGTTGAGGAACGACTGCCGAACCGGTGTGCTCGCCGAGAATCCCAGCGCCCACAGCGAGATCAGCACCAACGCCGGCCAGAAGCTCGACACCAGCCCCAAGCCGACGAGGACCAACACGCTGAGGCCGGTGGCCGCGACCAGCACGTCGGTTCGGCGCCGAAACACCCGACCCACCTGTGAGACGAGCAGCCCACCGACGATCTGTGCCCCGGCGACGATCGCCGCAGCCAAACCGGCGATGCCGAAGGCGTTCGGGTCGCCGTACAGCTCGAGCAGATACGGCTGCATGGCATAGAACGCGAAGATGCCGGCGCCCGTCGTGAACGGTGCGGCGAGCATGAGCCACCGGACCGGCCGAAGCCGCCAGCCGTGTTCGACGGAGGCCGAGACCACGTCTCGGATCTCATCGAAAGCGCCGCCGCCGCGGTGCGGCGTGAAGCCCTCATCCCGCATCGACTTGGCCGCATAGACGAGTACGGCTCCCAGCAAGACCGCTCGCACCAGATAGGGCACGCCGAGGTTCGTCGCTTGCGCCAGCGCTCCGCCGGCAACGGACCCGGTCAGCATCGCGATGCCGGCCGCCGACTGTCCCCGGCCGAACACCGTCTCTAGTTCGCCGTCGTAGTCGTTGGCGGCCAGCGCGTCCACCAGCCACGCCTCGACGGCCCCACTGAAGAAGGTGAAGCCCAGTCCGATCAGGATCGAGGCGGACGCCCACCCCCACAAGGGGGCTTCGATCTGCCACATCAAGACGTACAGGAGCGTCGAGACCAGGAGCGTGGCAGAACCGAGGAGGTACGACGTCCGTCGCCCCTTCGTGTCGGCCACGACGCCGGTGGGGATCTCGAAGAGCATCTGGCCGGCCGTGAAGAAGGCGTTGACGCCGAAGGCGGCCGCGTTCGACAGACCGGCGTCGAGCAGGAACAGCGTATTGATGCCCCAGATCAGCGAAGCGGCCAACGTCGACAGGACGGTGAGCGTCACATACGTCCGACGCACTCGCCGGACTCCGTCGTTCATCGGCCGGACCCTAACCGCCCGTCGATGCGACGATCCTGTTCGCAACGGCCCGAGTCCATGGCGACCTGGCGGTAGCTTCGCCACATGAGTGACTTCTTCGACGTTCCGACCGTGGCGCCGGAACCGGAACGAGATCCCCCGCCTTGGGCCGAACCGCCACGCGATGTCGTGGCTGCGCTGGTCGCCGACCGTCGGGTCCTCATGGCGACAGATCGTGTGTCGGTCACCCTGACCCACATCGATACCTATCCGACCGGCGCCGGCGTGCGTCTGCTGGTCATGGCGCGGCGGGTTCCGGACATGACCGAGGCGGACTGGCGGCGCAGCCAGGAAGTCGTATGGGGCCGGGCGGGCCCGCCGGCACCCGACGAGGTGTTCCGGGTCGGCGTGCAGTTCGCAGACGGTCAAAAGGCGACGAATCTCGATCAGGGTCATCATGCGTGGCCGGCGGATGAGCCCTCCGGCCCCCGCCTCACCGAATACGGCGGGGGCGGACGAGGTCACCGGGAGCTGATCGTGCACGGCCGCAACCTGTGGCTGTGGCCACTGCCGCCGCCCGAGCCGTTCGACCTCGTCATCGAGTGGCCCGCACTCGGGGTCCCGTTCACTCGGTCGAAACTCGACGGAGCCGCCATCGTGGCGGCCGCCGCCCGGTGCCGACCGGCGTGGAACTGACCTAGACCGCGGCGCCGGCGCGGGCGTTCTCGAGCCGGTGGGTGGTGAAGGCCCGGATGCCGATGACGAACAACACGGCGTAGACGGCGGCCGCCACGAGGAAGGGGAGCCGCAGGGCGGTGATCCGGTCGGTGAAAGACTCGCCGCCCGAGACGATGACACCGGCGAGGACCGAGCCGATGGGCATCATGCCCCAGGCGAAGAAGCGGTATACCGAGTTCACCCGTCCCAGCAGGTGATCGGGAATGATCTCCTGTCGAAGCGACACGGTGATGACGTTCCACAACACAGCCACGAACGAGGTGACGGCGGCCATGGCGAAGACGACGCCCCAGCTCGACGTCAATCCGGTGACGGCGAGGCCGATCGCACTGACCGCCAGGACCGCCTGCAGAGACGTTCCCGATCCGATGCGCTTGGACACGCGCGATGCCAGCACGCTGCCGGCCACGCCGCCGACCGCGCCCGACCACATGAGCACGCCGAAGCGAGCCGCATCGAGCCCGAGGACTTCCTGGACGAACAGCACATAGGTGGCGAACGACACCATGAGCAGTGCGTTCATGATGCCCAGGACGACGGCCAGCGTTCGCAGCAGACGGTGTTGCCACAGCCAGCGGACGCCTTCCTTGAGGTCCGCCCACCACGACGGTCGGGGGCCGGGCGCCTGTTCGGGTCGGAAGGCTCCGTGCAAGGAGATGATCAGGGCCCCGGCCACCGCGAAGGTCACGGCGTCGACGAAGAAGGGCAGGGAGAAGGCCACCGCCAGGAGGAATCCACCGAGCGGCGGTCCGATGAAGCTGTTCGCCACCATTTCCCCGCCCCAGAGGCGTCCGTTGGCGCGCTCGAGCTGATCCTTCTCGACGACCGACGGCATGAGCGTCTGGGTTGCGTTGTCGGCGAGGACCTCGGCGACCCCGAATAGGAACGCGCCGATGTACAGCATCGCGAGGAGCAGTCCGGCCGAGTCGGGGGCGGCTGCCGTTCCCGCCGCGAGGCCGTCCGGATCGGCGAGCGAACCCTGCACGGACCACACGATCCCCCCCACGGCCAGAGTCAGCAGGAAACGGAACGCGTGCATGGATGCGACGAGCACCCGTCGGTCCATCCGGTCGGTGACGACGCCGGCCGGCAGCGTGAACAGCAGCCAGGGCAGCCGCGTGGCGACGAGGATGAGCGAGATCTGCAGCGGGTCGCGCGTGATGGCCGACGCCAGCCAGGGATAGGCGATCCCGGCGACGCCGTCCCCCAGGTTCGAGGTGACGTTGGCGGTGAAGAGGCGCCAATAGTTCGAGCCGAGCCGGGTGGTCACCGGGCGAATACTGGCACGCGCGCCGCGGGTCGACTGGGTACCTTCACATGCATGGAGATCCGACCTGCCACCGTCACAGATGCCGAACGCGTGGCCTTCATCCACATCCGCAGCTGGCAGGCGGCCTATCGGGGCCTCATCCGCCAGGACTACCTCGACGGCCTCGACGAGACATTCGACCGCCGAGTCGAGTGGTGGACCTCTCAGGCGAACGGCCCCGGCGTGTTCCTGGTGGGCGAGACGGACGCCGGAGAGCTAGCCGGGTTCGCCAGCGCCGGCCGCGCTCGAGAGGACCATGAACTCGGAGAGCTGTACGCCATCTATCTCCTCGCCGAGGCGTGGGGGAGTGGATTGGGTGCGCCGCTGCTCGAGGGTGCCACGGATCGCCTTCGTGAGAGCGGATACGACGAGGCGATCCTCTGGGTGCTCGACTCCAACGGTCGGGCGCGCCGATTCTACGAAAAGCATGGATGGCACTCCGACGGTGGGGCAAAGATCGAGCTCTGGGGTGACCTCGCCCTGTCGGAGGTCCGCTACCGGCGCGCGCTCTAGGTGCGGGCGCGGCGGCGCATCGCCACGAACAGCACGATCGCTCCGGCGACGGAGGCCACAGCCGCCCCACTGAGCACCGGGTCGGGTTTCGGCAGCTCGGCGAGCCGGCTCCGGATGGACACCGGGTTCTTGAACGACATGATCTGCCAGTCGGACTCGATGGCGAGATGGCGGAGCTCCTTGTCGGGGTTGACCGCGACCGGATGTCCGACGACCTTCAGCATGTGGCTGTCGGTGAACGAGTCCGAGTAGGCGTACGAATCCTCGAGTGAGATGCCGTCCCGCCGCGCCATCTCGACCATGGCTTCGGCCTTGCCGGCCGCATAGGCGTAGAACTCGAGTTCGCCGGTGTAGCGGCCGTCCTCACCCACCTTCGACTGGGTGGCGATCACGTCGGTGATTCCGAGGTAGCCGGCGAGGGGCTTGACGACCTCGTACGGGCTGGACGAGATCACCACCACCCGGCGACCTGCTTTGCGGTGTTCTTCGATGATCGCCAGTGCCTCGGCATACACGAGCGGCGCCACGACCTCGTCGACGGTCTCCTTGACGAGCCGTTCGATCTCGAAGCGGTCCCACCCCTTGGTGAGGGCGGTGAGTTGCTCACGGACCTTCTCGAGCTGATCGTGATCGGCTCCGAACATCATGTAGACGACCTGGGCGATCCCGGCCTTCACCAGCGACCGGCGGTTCAGGAAACCTGCCTTGTACAGAGGCCGTCCGAAGGCGAGCGTCGACGACTTGGCGATGATCGTCTTGTCCAGATCGAAGAATGCAGCGGCGGTGGACATGGCATTAAGTCTATTCGGCTGTCCGAACTTCGACGACCAAGCCTCCTTCTTCGCACATCTCAGGGCGTTTCGCAAGGGGTTGTCGGGGCCCGGTCATGCCCATACGTTCGTTGGGCGAGAAGGGATGCGTTCTGCCGTTGCTCCATGTTCAGACCAACCACGACGGCTTGTTGTCCGCCATCGCCCCGCTCGGGCTCGGAGCGGCGGCGGGAACGGCGCTCGTCGTCGACACCGACCCGGATGGGCCCGCCTATCCGGGGAGCGCCAGTCTCGCCGCGATGCTCGCCGAAGGGCCACGGCGTGCCGACCTCACTCCGGCTCGGGCAGGCCTGGCGGTGCTGCGAAGCGGTGGAGCGAGCCTGGCGGAGGCGGGGGATCTGCTCGGCGCGCTCGCTTCGGGCTGGCCGGCGGTGGTCGTTCGGGTGCCGGCACGCCAACCGGTCGACGGGCCGGTCGTTCCGGTCGCGCCGGCTCTGCCGGGAGCGCTGGCCGAGCGCCCGGCGGCACGACATGTCGTGCAGGCCACCGGCCTCGCGCCCGCACCGCGCGACGGCATCGTGCTCCCGCGACCGTCCGGGCGGCTCGTGCGCGACCTGTTGAGCGGCGTCGTCCGTCCTCGCGATCGCTGGATCAGAGCCTGGCGTCCCGTATGGGAGGTCGTGTGGTGACGGCCTTCGAACGCATCACCCGCCGGATCATCGACAGCGGCGTACCGCTCGACCGCGACTCCCTCGACGCCGCCGTGCGTCCACTGATCGCGGCCGAGGCGCCGTTGGCGCCCGAAACCTTGGCCGTGGACATCGTCGACGGATTGATCGGCCTCGGGCCCCTCGAACGCCTCCTCGCCGACCCGCAGGTCTCCGACATCCTCGTCAATGGGCCAGACGACGTCTGGGTCGAACGATCGGGCGTCCTCAGCCGATCAGACGTCGCCTTTCCGAGCGAAGCCGCCGTGGTGGCCGCCGTCGAGCGGGTCCTCGCACCGCTCGGTCTGCGCATCGATCGGGCGGCGCCCATGGTGGATGCACGGCTCGCCGACGGATCTCGGCTGCACGCGGTCATTCCGCCGGTGGCCGTGCCGTCTCCGATCGTCGCGATCCGGCGATTCACGGCGGCGGTCGCGAGCCTGTCGGAACTCGTCTCGTCGGGAGCCGTCGATGAGGTCGGTGGGCGTCTTCTGGCGGACCTCGTCCACCGGCGCCAGACCATCGTCGTAGCGGGCGGAACCGGTACGGGAAAGACGACCTTGCTCAACGTCTTGTCCACCGAGATCCCAGCCCACGAGCGGGTCGTGACGGTCGAAGACGCCGCCGAGCTCCGCCTGGCGGGGCACGTGGTTCGGCTCGAGGCGCGGCCTCCCAACGTGGAGGGTGCCGGCGAGGTCACCGTGCAGCAGCTCGTTCGCTCGGCGCTGCGGCTCCGACCCGACCGCATCATCGTCGGAGAAGTGCGCGGACCCGAAGCGCTCGACATGATCTGGGCGCTGAACACCGGCCATCGAGGTTCGATGTCGACGGTCCACGCCAACAGTCCCGACGAGGCGCTGTGGCGTCTGGAGACGCTGGCTTTGTCCGGCGATCGAAAGGTGGGCGAGGACGCCGTTCGCCGGCAGCTCCGTGCGGCCGTCGACATCATCATCCAGGTCGGGCGGGTGGCGGGGCGTCGCGCCGTCGTGGCCATCGGCGAGGTGGGTGTCGACGGACCCGTCGTACCGCGGTGGCCACTGTGACAGCACTCATCCTCGCTGCGCTGGTCGCCGCCCCGGTTCCGTGGCCCCATGTGGGCGTCGTCGGCTGGGCCGTGGTGCACCCGTCGGCCGCCGTTCCGGTGGTGGCCGCGGCATGGTGGGCACGCCGCCGGTCCGGCTGGGAGCAGATGACGGAGGTCCAGTATCTGACGGCGATCGCGGCCGAGCTGCGCTCCGGAGCGACCGTCCGTCGGGCGTTGGACATGGCCGCGGGACCCAAACCGGCGCCTGCGTTCGCTGCCATAGGGCGTCTCTGTCGAGCCGGCCTGCCGGCTGCAGACATCGCCGAATCGCTCCGCGCAGCGCTGCCGCGGAACGGGATCGCTGCGGCCACAGCCTTCGAGATCTCCGTGGAGACAGGCGGTGCTGCAGCGGCAGCTTTCGACGAGCTGGCACATCAGGCGGCCGAGCGTGCCGTCCTGGCCGGAGAGCTGCGACTGGCAACCGCGCAGGCACGGGTGTCGGGCCTCATCGTGGGCGGGCTACCGATGCTCATGTTGGGATGGCAGGCGGCGACGGGTCGGTTGGGTGTGGTCTTGGCCACCGGAGTCGGTCGGTACGCGGTGGGAGTCGGGTCGCTCCTGGTCGTCGCGGGTGGGGCCGTGATGTGGCGGATGATCGTCGGAGCGCTCCGATGATGCTCGTGGGCCTCGGTGCCGCCTCCCTGATCTGGCTCGCCCTGCCGGGTCACCCGGTGGCGGCTGCCGTAGCCGGTGGTCTGTTGGTGGCCCCCGGCCCGACGATCGCAGGTGCGCTGGGCGTCGTCGCACGGCGCCGGATCCGAGCCGCCCGCCATCGCCGACGGGCAGCTGTCGAAGCCGAAGCCGCGATCAGTCACCTCGCTCGCAACCTCTCGATCGCGCTGGCGGCAGGCCTGGCGGTCCCCGTCGCCCTCGACCGCGCTGCCCGGCCAGTGCACCGGGTCGTTCGCGAGGAAGTCGAAGCCGTGCTGAGGGCGGCGCGCTCACACGGTCTGGCGGTCGCGCTCGCCGACGCCGGAGGTCACACGGGGCGGCTCATGTCGGTCTTGGCGCGCGCCCAGTCTTCGGGGGCGCGTGTCCGTCGTGCCGTCGCTTCGTTCATCGAAGAACGCAACGAGATCCACCGGCAATCGGTTACCGAGCAAGCGCGCAAACTGCCCGTCAAACTCACAGTCCCGCTGGCGTTGCTCATCCTGCCGGGCTTCGTGATCGTCACCGTGGGCCCGTCGGTGATCGAATCGGTGCGGCGGCTACTCGGGCCGCTGCTCCCCTGATGTGCTTCCCCCCGGGCCGGCCGGCCGCCGGCGTACCCAGAAAGGAGCGTCATGTTGTCTGTGCTACGTGACGAAGACGGGCAGGGCACCGTCGAATACGTGTTGGTGATCCTCGCCGCGGCGGCGATCGCCCTCGCTCTGATCGGATGGATGAGTTCCGACGGGCTGCTTCCCAGCTTGTTCAGCACCATCCTCCAGAAGGTCATCGGTTTCGTCGGGTGACCGGTGAGCGAGGATCGGCCACGGTCGAGTTTGCGCTCATCCTTCCAGCGGTGGTGCTCGTGATCCTTGCGGTCGCCGAGATCACGGTGGTTGCGAGGACGCAGTTGGAGCTCGCCCATGCCGCCCGAGAAGGCGCCCGCGTTGCGGCGACGGCGCCGGATCCCGATGCGGCCATTCGTGCCGCGCGGGAGGCGCTGTCGGACGGGCTGGCACACCGGGTTTCCGTCTCGGTGTCGCGCCCGTCGATCGTGGGGCGTCCCGCCTCGGTCGAGCTGCGGGCCACGCATCGGGTGGTCGGCCTCGGGTGGGTTGTGCCCATCCAGGCATCGGCCTCGATGCGGGTGGAGCGGTGACGGAAGCCGGTTCCGTGTCGGTGATCGCCGTGGCGACGCTGGTCGTCGTGGCGGTTGCCGGCCTCGCCATCGGTGCGCTGGCGCAGACTCAGCACGGCGCGTGGCGCGCCCAGACGTCGGCCGACGCGGCGGCCCTGGCGGCCGCGTCGGCCACCTTCCCGCCCGTCGGTGCCGGCGCGCCTCGAGACGAGGCGGTCGCCATCGCCGCGGCCAACGGTGGCCAGTTGCTCGACTGTGTGTGCTCGGTGGACGCGTCGTTTGCTGTCCGCAGCGTGGACGTGACGGTGGCGGTGAACGTGACGATCCTCGGATACGGACGCGCCACCGTCGTGCGGTCGGCGCGAGCCGAGTTCGACCCGGTGGCTGCGCTGGGGTGGTGAGCGATTCGTCTGCTCGTTGCTCCTGACCAACGGCCCTAGCCCTGCACGTGGCCCCGACCGACAGTGGACCCATGGGACGCGTAGACGCGAACCCGGACGTGGGGGACATCGTCGAGCCGAACGTCGGTGAGGGCTGGATGATCGCCGAGGTGTGGCGGGCCTGGCCCCCGCCGCACAACGCGGTGCGCGGCGAGTTGGCGCATCAGGACGCACTCGTCGCCCTCGCCGGGCCGCCGCGCCGGCTCGGCTATCTAATCCCCGTCGAAGTCACCTTCGAACGCGACCTGACGAACGCTCGGAACCCGTGGTCGTGGTCGGCAAGCGTCGACGAGACCGTCGTCGGTGTCCTCGATGCGGAGATCGCCTCGCTGATCACACCAGACCTCGCTCGAGCGGTCACCGAGAAGTTCACCGTGGCGGGTGTCGTGCGCGGTGGTTCGACCCGCACTCCGACCCTCGGCGTGCATGTTTGGCTCGGACGAGCCATCACGCCGACGCCACGTCTGGACCTCGGCCCGAGGTTGGAGGTCCACTGGCCACCGTTCGATCATGAGGGTGAAGAGACCGTCCGCACCGGCTTGTCGTCGATGAGCGCATGGGCCGACGTCGATCTTCGCAATCCGATCGCCGCGATCCACCGAGCCCGCGACATGCTGTCCACCTCGATCGACCATCTGGACCGGCACTTCGCCTTCGTCGTGCTGGAAGAAGCGCTCTACCAATGCCGCGACGCCATCTCGGGCGCACTCGACGATTTCGACGAAACCTGCTCCATGCACGATTTCGAGATGGACGCCATACGTCCGGTGCTCGTCGAACGCTTCGGCGGAGTGCCGGTCCTTTCCACCTATCGCCAGATGGCGATCCGCCGGGTCAAGCAAGGCGATCCAGCCGCAGCGGCGTGGTGGTGCCGGCGCGGGCTGAAACTCTACGGCACCGAGGCGTTGCGACGCGACGCGGTCGACGATCTGCGCGATCGCCTCGCCGGCTTCTAGGCGATGACGGCGCGGAGCAGGGCGAGTGAGCCTGCCTTGTCGAGCGGCTCGTTGAAGTTGCCGCACTTGGGCGACTGCACGCAGCTCGGGCATCCCGCCAGACAAGGGCACTCCTCGATGGCGTCGGCGGTGGCCTCGAGATGGCGGGAGCGGATGTCGTAGGCGATGGCTGAGATGCCCGCTCCACCGGGGATGCCCTCATAGATGAACACGGTCGCTTCGCCGGCGAACGGGTGCCAGTTGGTCGACAGGCCGCCGATGTCCCAACGGTCGCACACCGCAAACAGCGGCAACATGGCGATCCCGGCGTGTTCGGCGGCGTGCAGGGTCCCCAACAGCCGCGCGTCACCTATCCCCGCAGACTGCAACAGCCCGGTCGGAACCGTGTACCAGATGGCGTGCGTGTCGAACACGGTCGGCGGCAGGTCCAGCCAGTCATGTTCGAGGATCTCGCCGGTGCCCAACTTGCGCTTCTGATACCCGACGACGTGGCTCTCCACCCGCACAGACCCGAGGTGGTACGTGAGACGCCCGAGGCGGGTGGAAGCGGCCACCTCGAGCACGTCGAGGTTCTTCTCCTGTTGGGTCTGCGTGTAATGGCCGACCGTGCGGGCCGTCACTCGGACCTCGCGGCGGTCGAGGTCGAGTTCGTCGACTTCGAACGTGTCCCCCTGATGGAGGTAGACGGCTCCGCGATGGCCGTCCCGAAACGCGCGCTGCTCTTCCATGGTGCCCAACACCTCGCCGTCGGCGACGATCGTGTAGGCCGGTCCGCCGGATGAGCGGATACCTACCCGCGGCGCCGGTGCTTGGCGATGGGACCAGAACAGCCGGCCCCGCTGCATGTCGAGGTGTCCCTGGCCGACGAGTTCGGTGACGGCTTCCTCCATCGCAGGGCCGAGGAACTCGCGGTCGGACAACTCGAGGGGGAGTTCGTGGGCGGCGCAGGCGGTGTGCGCCTCGACCACGAGAGGGTTGTCTGGATTCACGACCACCGCCTCGGGGTCACGCGTGAACAATTCCGCCGGGTGGTGCATGAAGTATTGGTCGAGAGCGTCCTCGCCGGCCACGAGCACCGCCAGCGACTGCGCCTGCGTGCGGCCGGCGCGTCCGGCCTGCTGCCGGAACGAGGCGATCGTCCCCGGGAAGGTGTTGATGAGGGCGGCGTCGAGGGACCCGACGTCGATACCGAGTTCGAGCGCGTTCGTGGCGGTGACGCCCAGCAGCTCTCCGGAGAACAGCGCAGCCTCCGTTTCCCGTCGGGCCTCAGCCAGATAGCCGGCCCGATACGGAGCGATGCGATCCTGGCGCGTGTCGTCGAGTCGGTCACGAGCCCATCGATACATCAGTTCGGTGGCCTTCCGAGAGCGGCTGAAAGCGATCGTCGGTCGGTCGTGCCGGACCAGGTCGACGAACAGGTCCGTGGTCTCGGCCATCGCCGATCGTCGGCGCCCGGTGCCGGGATCCTCGAGCGCGGGATTCCACAACGCGACGAGCTTGCTGCCGGAGGGCGAGTCGTCGGCGTCGAGCACGGTGACCGGCGTGCCGGTGATCCGTTCCGCCAACGCCCCCGGGTTGCCGATCGTGGCCGAGGTGAGGATGAAAGTGGGGTTCCCGCCGTAGTGGGCGGCGAGCCGACGCAGCCTGCGAATGATCAGGGCGACGTGGCTGCCGAAGATGCCCCGCAGCATGTGCATCTCGTCGATTACGACGTAGCGGAGGCGCAAGAAGAAGTTGGCCCACTTGGCGTGGTTGGGCAGGATTCCGACATGCAGCATGTCGGGGTTCGTGAGGATCACGTTGGCGTGCCGTCGGGCCCACACGCGGTCGTCGGGTGGGGTATCGCCGTCGTACGCGCTGGCGACCAGCTCGGGAACGCCGAGGGCGCCGATCGACCGCAGCTGATCTCGAGCCAGGGCCTTCGTCGGGTAGAGCGCGAGTGCGGTCGCCTTGGGGTCGGAAAGGATGGCTTCGGCGATCGGGAGTGTGTAGCAGAGGGTCTTGCCGCCCGCCGTGCCCGCCACCACCACGACGTTCTCGCCTGAGCGGATGTGGTCGATGGCGCGGGCCTGGTGTCGGTAAAGGCGCTCGATGCCTCGTTCGGCGAGTAGCCCGGCCAAGGTGGGCTGCAGGGCCGGTCGCGGGTCGCCGTAGATGGCCCGACGCGCGCCGACCTCCTCGACGTGGACGAGTTCACCCTCCAGGTCCGGGTCATGTGCCCAGGCGGCAACGATCTCACGCAACGTCATCGTGCGTCATCCTCGCGCGCGTGTCGAAATATCCGCCCGGCCGGCACAGTCCCACTTTCGTGATCGGGAATGGTCAGCCGGGACTCAGCTGTCGGGGATGGTGTCCAGGACGCCGTCGGCGAGGTCTTCGAAGATGTCACCGGCGCCTTCATCGAGGTAGACCACCGACGCCTCGCCGGCCCAACCCGGAGTGCCCGGGACGACGAGGTTGGGGATCTCGAACGGCTCGAGATAGAAGAGGGCGGCGGTGAGCTGCAACAGGTTCGTGGCTTCGAGATCGGTGAACGTGTGCTTGGTCAAGAGCTCGAGATGGTGCGGTACTTGCTCGATGCCCTTGCCCTGGACGGCGAACAGGCCCCACTGCATGATCACGCCGTGATGGAACTGGCGCGTGAAGTCTCCACCCGCCAATGTTCGGTTCCGCGCGAACGCCAGCGCCTGGGCACCGTCGATCATTTGCCGACCCGCCTCGAAGTAGGCCTTCGACTTCGGTTCGTTCATGGCGAACGGAATGTCGATCTCCATGCCGCCGAACTCGTTGACCAGGCGGACGAAGCCCGCAAACCCCGTCACGACATACCCGTCGAACTCCAGTCCGGTCAGCATCTCGCCGGTCTCGACGACCACCTCGGGTCCGCGCCCCGACATCGTGTTCGTGAACTTGGCATTGCGGCCGTACGAAGCCTCCACCCACGTGTCCCGGGGGATGCCGACGATCGACGCGGACGAGCCGTCGGCCGCCACCGACACGATGTGGAGGCTGTCAGCCCGCAGTTTCAACGGATCTTCGCGGGTGCGGGCATCCGATCCGATCACGAACACCTGGTGTGGCCCGTCACCGAACCAGGGGTCGAGACCGACTGAGGGGAGCGACGCGCCGACCAGGGTCCAGGCGTGGCCGTCGTCGGACACGGCGAGCACGACGTCGTCGTTCCACGCGACGACGGCCACGTGCGAGTCGAGCAGCAGCGCCGTCGTGGCCACGGCTTCGATCGACAGCGGCACGTCGGCGGTCGATCGCCCGACGTGGGTCGCTAGTCCGGCGAGCAGGACAGGGGTTCGGTCGTGGCCGAGCGCCAGGTCGTAGAGGCCTTCGACCTGGGCCGCCAGGTCGCCGGGTGCGTCCATCGAGAGCGTGGCGTCGGGCATCGTGGTCGTCGTGGTCTGAGGAACGGTGGTCGTCGTAGGCGGCGCGGTCATAGGAGCCGGTTCGGTGGACTCGGTGGCGGCGTTGCACGCTGCCGCGACGACGATCAACGCCACGAGGCCGGCGATGACGCGCACGAGCGGTTGCGCGGGTGGAGAGATGCGGTGCATCGGCGGGCAGGATATCCGCCGCCGGTCCGAGCGCAATTCCCAGAGTTCGGCGCCGTTGGCGGGTTCCCTATACTGCCGCCGGTTCTAACGGGAGATTCGATGATCGATTTCATGGTGGTGCTGGCGATGGTCGCCGGCGTGGCAGCTCTGGTATTGGCGTTCGTGTTCACGCGCCAAGTTCAGGCGGCGCCGCAGGGCAACGACCGAATGGTCGAGCTCGCAGGCGCCATCCGCGAGGGCGCCATGGCCTTCTTGCGGCGCGAAGGCACCTGGGTCGCCGCCTTTGTCGCCGTAATGGCCGTCCTGATCGGCGTGTTGCTGCCGTCCGACTCCTGGATTCGGTCGCTCGCGTATATCGTCGGTGCCGCCCTGTCGTTCGGAGCGGGTTTCGTCGGTATGCGCATCGCAACCGCGGCCAACGCCCGAACGACCGAAGCTGCCCGTCAGGGCGGCATCGTGCAGGCCCTTCCGCTCGCCTTTCGAGGCGGGGCCGTCATGGGCTTCACCGTGGCCGGACTCGGACTGCTCGGTGTGGCGGTCGGCTGGTGGGTCTTCAGCTCTGCGCTCGGCTACGCACCCGACCGGGCGGCTGAGATCGTGGCAGCCATCGGCCTCGGCGGCTCGACGATCGCTCTCTTCGCTCGCGTCGGAGGCGGCATCTACACCAAGGCCGCCGACGTCGGTGCCGACCTCGTCGGCAAGGTCGAAGCAGGCATCCCGGAGGACGACCCCCGGAACCCCGCGGTCATCGCCGACAACGTCGGCGACAACGTGGGCGACGTCGCCGGAATGGGTGCCGACTTGTTCGAGTCGTACGTCGGTTCGCTCGTCGCACCTATCGCCTTCGCGGCACTGGCGTTTGGCGGAGCCGCCTACCAGGCCGAGGCCATCGTGTTCCCGCTGGCCGTCGGTGCGCTCGGCATGTTCGCCTCGATCATTGGCTCGTTCTTCGTCAAGCCCCGCAGCGACGCCGATCTGGCTTCAGCGCTGCATCGCGGCACCAACCTCGCCATGATCCTGGCGGCCTCCGGCGTGCTGGGTCTGGCGTACTGGATCTTCGGGGGCATCGATGGGGTGAATCCGTTCGGCCTCTGGCTGGCGGTCGTCATCGGTCTCCTCGTCGGATTCACGATCGGGAAGATCTCGGAGATCTACACATCGGATCACTACAAGACCGTCAAGGACATCGCCAAACAGTCCGAGACGGGGCCCGCCACCGTCGTGCTCGCCGGCATCGCCGAGGGCATGCGATCGGCCGCCTACTCGGTCATCGTCGCCGCCGCCGGTATCGGCGGTGCCCATTGGGCCGGCGGCCTCGCACTCGGCGAGGGTGGCGGCATCTACGGTGTCGCCATCGCCGCCATCGGCGTGCTCGCCACGCTCGGCATCACCATCGCCGTCGACGCCTACGGTCCCATCGCCGACAACGCCGGGGGTATCGCCGAGATGGCGCACCTGCCGCCGGAGGTTCGGGAGGCGACCGACGCCCTGGATTCACTCGGCAACACCACAGCCGCGGTGGCCAAGGGATTTGCCATCGGTTCGGCGGCGGTGACCGCACTCGCGCTGTTCTCGACCTTCACCGAGGCAGTCGGTCTCGAAGAGATCAACCTCATCAACGTCGGGACGACGATCGGCCTGTTCCTCGGAGCCATGTTCCCGTTCCTGTTTTCTGCGATGACGATCAAAGCCGTCGGCCGTGCCGCCTTCTCGATGATCGAAGAGGTGCGGCGCCAGTTCCGGGACATCCCGGGTCTGCGGGAAGGCAAGCCCGGAGCTCGCGCCGAGTACGCCAAATGTGTGGACATCGCCACGGCCGGAGCCCTCCGCGAGATGATCCTGCCCGGAACCCTGGCCATCGCCTTTCCGCTCGTCATCGGCTTCATCGACGTCGAGGCGCTCGGCGGATTCCTGGCAGGCGCGCTCGTGACCGGCTTCCTGCTCGCCATCTACATGGCGAACGCCGGTGGGGCTTGGGACAACGCCAAGAAGTTCATCGAGTCGGGCGCCTTCGGCGGCAAAGGTTCGGAAAGCCACAAGGCCGCCGTCATCGGTGACACGGTCGGCGACCCGTTCAAGGACACGGCTGGTCCGGCCATGAACATCGTCATCAAAGTCATGACGATCGTCAGTCTCATCTTTGCCAGCGCCTTCATCGGCTGATGCGTGTCGGCCGGTGGCCGACACGTCCGCAGATGCGGGGCCCCGGTGGGCCGCGTTCTGCCGGGGGGTGCGCTTACGCCGAGGTTGTTTCGGCCGACGGCCGGTGTCGGTCAGCTTCCGAACCAGAAGTGCTGCGAGACCTTGTAGCTACCGCCGGACTGAAAGATGACATAGACCGAGTAGCCGCTCTGCTCGTCGAAGTCAGACGAGATGCGATTCGGGCTGACGACGATCTTCCACGGACCTTCGCCATACATGATCGGATCGCCGGTCACCTCCACCTGGAAGTTCGTGTCGCGAAGGCCGTCGATCAGATTGGCCGTCGCCTGTGCCGAGTAGGTGGCGCTTTGGCTGGTGTGGATCGCGTTCGGCGTTGCGAGCGCCAAGTAGGCTTCGCCATCCCACGTGTTCCAGGCTTCGAGATGCGCGTCGAGGAACTCGGCGACGTCGTCGGTCACAGGTTCGTCGAACCCGGTGGCCCGGTCGGCGAGCACCCAGCCGCCGAAGCCGATCAGCGCCAGGACGAGGATCACGACGGTCGTCCACAGGCGGCGATTGGACGCCATGAGACGATCGGTCCGGTCATCGTCGGCCACAGGCCGCAGTTCTTCGGTGTGGATTGCCACGGTCCCTCCCTTGCCGAGGTCGCTTCCATCGTCCGTCCGTCGGCCCGCCGGTGGGAGGGGCCGAACGGCCCGTGCCGTGACCGTCCACCGACGGCCACGCTCCGTCGTAGATCGCGCTTCGGGCCCGGGGCAGTGATCGAGTTGCGTAGTGTCGAGGCATGCGAGTGCGAGCTCTCGAAGGAACCGACTTCTATCCGGCTCTGGCCAAGATCGACGCCTGGTTCGGCGACGCCGGCTACGAGCCCATACATCCGGTGTTCTTTCATCATTTCGGCGGCTACGCCGTCGTCGACGACGACGAGAACCTCGTGGGGTTCCTCATCGGCTTCCGGTCGCTCCGCAACGCCGACATCGCGTATATCCACGTCGCCGTCATCGATCCAGAGCGGCGCAAGCAAGGCATCGGCACCGAGCTCTACGACCGATTCGAGAAGCAGGCGCGGACTTGGGGCTGCTACACCCTCGAAGCCGTTGTGGAGCCTTCCAACGCCAGGGCCGTGGCCTTCCACACCGATCGAGGATTCCGCGAGCGTCTCGAGAAGGATTGGGGCGGTGACGGCATCGACCGGATCGTCCTGCAGAAGAGCATCGAGCCGCACTTCAGAACCTGACGTGCCGGCGGCATCCCGCTACGTTGCAGTTCGATGAAGATCACGTTCGTTCGGCACGGCGAAACCGCCCACAATGCATCGTCGACATGGCAAGGCCATGCGGCCGGATCGCTGTCGGAGCGAGGACGCGCTCAGGCGAAAGCCCTCGGTGACCGCCTCGTCCACACGTCCTTTGACCTGGTCGTCGGCTCGGACCTGGGGCGAGCGATGGAAACGGCCGAGGTGGCAGGCCTGGCGGTGGAACCCGAACCCGCCTGGCGAGAGATCGATGTGGGCGACTGGGCCGGCCGGACGCATGCCGAGGTGGCCGCGGCCCATCCCGACCAACTCCGCGCACTGCGGTCCGGCGAGGACGTGCGCCTCGGAGGCGGCGAATCCATTCGCGCCTTCGACGACCGGGTCGCGCAGGCGTTCTCCGAACTCGCCGGCCGTCTTGGCGAGGACGGGCACGCCCTCGTGGTCACCCACGGCGGCGTCATCATGAGCCTCGTCAACCGGCATTGGGGTCTGCCGTTCGGGCCGGACAATCCGACCGGTCCGATCACGAACACGTCGATCACCACGTTCGGTTGTTTCCATGAACAGTGGCGACTCGACACCTACAACGATGCCGGGCACCTCGGAACCCTCGCCGGATATGCCGCCGATCGCGCCGCGGCGGGCGACCGCATCCTGACCCTCGTCCGGCACGGCCAGACCGATGCCAACGTCGCCGAGATCTGGCAGGGCCAGACCGACTGGGGGCTCAACGACACCGGGCGCCGGCAAGCGGAGCGACTCGGCGCCTGGTATACCTCGCCCGGTCCCGTGTTCGCCTCGCCGCTCGGCCGTGCCCACCAAACCGCACAAGCTCTGAACGGCCACGATCCCGTCCTCGTCGATGGACTCCAAGAGATCTCGATGGGCTCGTGGGAAGGCCTCCACGCAAACGAGATCAAGGAACGCTGGCCCGATCTCTTCGAGCGCACGTTTCAACGGATGGAGGATCTCAAGCGAGGTGGAGACGGCGAGAGCGTCGCCGAGTTGATCGCCCGGATGCGGACGACGGTGGACGGTCTCGTCGCAGACCACACGTCCGGACGGATGACCGTCGTGTCGCACGGCTCGGCGATCCGAGCATTCATCGTGTCCGTGCTTGGCGGTGGCAACGAGGTCTTCCGCAAGACCGGCCTCCTCGAGAACACCGCGCTCGCGAATGTCGTCGTGACCGACCGCGGCTATCGCCTGGCCGACTACGGCGTCTCGCATCATGTCGACGGGGGCGACCCGCCCGCGTGACGACCTATGACGTGGCGGTCGTCGGGCTCGGCCTCATCGGGTCGGCCGCGCTGCGGCACCTGTCCGCATCCGGTCTGTCGGCCGTCGGCGTCGGAGCCGTCGAGCCCGACGACTGGGCTGTCCATGCCGGACCCTTTGCCAGCCACTACGACTCGGGTCGGGTGACTCGCCGACTGGATGCCCGCCGGGAGTGGGCGATCCTGGCCGATCGGGCCATCTCGACCTACCCGGACCTGGAGGCCGAAACGGGAGTGCGATTCCATGAGCCGGTTGGCTTGCTCTTTGCTCGGAATGACACGAAGGGTGTCGAGGCGCACCGCGCCGTCATCGCCGACCGTGGGCTGGACGTGGAGGAGTCGTTGACCTCCGACGACCTGCCATACCGGCTCCCGTCCGGTTGGCCTTTGTTCACCGAGTCGACACCCGCCGGGTTCATCGACCCGCGCCGGATGCTCGCCGCGCACCTCGTCGCGGCAGAACGGACCGGGGCTACCGTGCGCCGGGGGCACGTCGTCGCGATCGAGCGCACCGCCGGCGGTTACCGGGCGGTCACCGGCGACGGCGACAACGTCGAGGCCGAGCGCGTGCTGCTGGCCGCCGGCGCCTATGTGGCCGACCTCCTGCCCGTGCGACCAGCCATGTCCGTCCTCCCCGAGGCGGTGGTGCTGGGCGAGGTCCCCGCGGATCGCGCCGCCGCGCTTCGGCACATGCCGGCGCTCATCCACATCCCCGACGTCGGGCCGTTCGCAGACATCTATGTGGTGCCGGCGACTCGGTATCCCGACGGAAGGTGGTACATCAAGCTGGGCGGATCGCTGGCAGGAAAGCGCCCAGTCGACGGTGACGACCGGAACGTCTGGATGGCCGGATCCGCAGCCGACGATGACCTTCCCCCGCTTCGTGCAGCCATGCTCGACCTCCTTCCCGAGGTGTCCTTTCGCCGGTTCGTCGCCAAACCGTGCCTGATCACCAAGACGAACCATCACCTTCCGTACGTCGACGAAGTCGATACCGGGCTCTTCATCGCGGCGGGCGGAAACGGCCGGTCGGCCAAATCGGCCGATGCCATCGGAGCGGTCGCCGCAGACCTCGTCACCCACGGTTCCTGGCGAGACCCCGAGCTCGACCGAAACAGCTTCCGGTTCGTGGAGGGCCCGTTCGAGGCCGGTGCCCATCCCTATTGATCTCCGGGCCTTTCGACTCTGACCGTACGTTCGTCAAGGCGGGATGCTCCGCGCGTATCGGCACATCGATGCCGCAACAGGAGCCCAGCGGCTCCTCGCACAGGAGGTCGAGAGATGCGTCGTGCGCTTCCCCTCGTCGTGGCTCTGCTGCTCGTCTTCGTGACTTTGCCGGCTCACGCCAGCACGGTCGTCAACGAGCGCTACAGCGAGACCATCGTCGAAGGCTGGTGGAGCAGCGGCGAATGGGGCGATCCCGAGATCGCCTACGGATACGTGGGAGCCCGGGAGACGTCCACCTACGAAGAGATCTACTTCTACGAGTCACGGGGTGTCGCCACGATCTGTGACAACGGGACGCCCGACATCCCCGGGGACGACTACATCGGGTACGTGTGGACGAGCCGGGACGGCTGGGGGCCGGCGACGGTCGATATCGCCCGCCGGCTCGGCAGCGGGTCCGCGACCGGAATCGTGGATGCGTGGGAGTACACCTACAGCGATTGCGAGTACGGCTACGGCACCGAGAACGGTGGCAATGGAGGCTCGATGCTTGTCGAGGTGAACATCTCGATGACGGCCGACGGCCCGAAGGTGACGAGCCGGAATCACTACAGCTACAAGCTTCCCGGCGAGTACAACGAACACGGTCGTTCGGTCAGCACGTACCGGCCGGCGCTCGGCACCGCCACCGTCGACGGGATGGTGATGACGGCCGAGGGTCAGCTTGGCACCTGGGTCCACCAGTACCACGTGGGTAGCAAGTGATGGTCCGGTAGGTCGGAGCCGAATCCGCAGCCGCGGAACCCCGCGGCTGCGGCGCGCTCCTAGCCTGGGCGCATGCGGGTCCTGCTGGTGACGAACGACTACCCACCCAAGCCGGGTGGGATCCAGCAGTACCTCGGCAACATCGTCGACCACACCGCTCACGACATCCGTGTTCTCGCTCCCCTCGACGAGCGAGCTCTATCGGATCGTCGCGTGGTTCGGCACCCGTCCCGTCGCTTCATGTGGCCGACCCCGAAGGTCCAACGATGGATCGAGGCCGAGGCGCGCACCTTTGCAGCCGAGGTCATGGTCTTCGGAGCCCCGACACCCCTGGCATCGGCCGGGCCGCGGCTGGCCGAACGGCTGCGCATCCCGCACGTCGTGATGACCCACGGCGCCGAGCTGACCATCCCCATGGCGTTCCCCGGCGCCCGTGGCCTGGTCGCCCGACCGCTTCGGAGCGCCGCAGCCGTGTTTGCCGTTTCTCGCTACACCGCCGAACGGGTGTCGGCGGCCACTGGTCGCCGTGACGTCGTCGTGCTCGGAGCGGGCGTGGACGTCGATCGCTTCCACCCTGCTCCGAGGTTGGCGTCCCCTCCCACGGTCGGAGTCGTCAGCCGTTTCGTTCCCCGCAAAGGGCATGCCAAGGTGCTCGAGGCGGTCAACCGCCTTCGGGCTGCAGGACATGGCATCGACGTGCTCATGGTCGGCACGGGCCGGCTGGAGCAAGACCTGCGAGCCCTCGCCACCCGTCTCGAGGTCCCGACCCGGTTCGAGGTCGACGTACCGTGGGACCGATTACCGGATCTCTACCGTGAGATGACCGTCTTTGCCATGCCCGCCACGTCGCGATGGTGGGGGCTCGAGATCGAAGGTCTGGGGATCGTATACCTCGAGGCGGCAGCTTCGGGATTGCCGGTCATCGCCGGCCCGTCGGGCGGTGCGCCGGAGACCGTGGTGCCCGGCGAGACCGGCCTCGTCGCCGGGACCGTCGACGGTATCGTCGCCGCGCTCGAAGAGATCCTGGCCGACCCGGCTGCCATGGGAACGGCTGGACGACGCTGGGTGGAGTCCCGCTGGAGTTGGCGTCACGTCGCCGATCGCTTCGACGCAACCCTCTCCGACTTGTGACTAGTCATCACGTCGGTTGGCGAAACGGTTCTCGGGTGAAGCGCCGAATCGGCCGATCACTACAACACGAGACCGAGGAGACGAACATGGCGGCAACCAATCGCTGTTCTCATAGCCACGACTACCGCCAAGCCGGCGTAGGCGCCGGGCTCATTCGGCTCGTGTGCGCCGATTGCCGTGCCATCAGCATCCGACCGTCGGCGGTTCGCCAAGCGATCCGGCGCATCCCACCGAGCCTGTCGGCGCACTCCTTGCTGCAACAGGCGAGCTGAGGTCAACCTCCGAAGACGTGGACCGTCCACATCTGGCCGGAACCGTCGATCCACACGCCTACGCCGACATGCGTGAAGTCGGGATGGGTCATGTTCGCCAGGTGCGGTCCGCTGCCGGCCAGCGCCGAGAAGATCACGGAGGCGTTGGGGCCGACGCCCACGTTTTCGCCGGTGATCGACCATTGCCCGTAGGCGCCCCCCAGCCCACTGTGTGACGGCGTTCCTGCGGCGGCCATCGTCTCTGCCCAACCGCGCGCGTATGCATCGAGCGCGCCGGCGCGCGCGAGGCGGCCGACGCCTGCGTCCGATCGCGCCGCGTCGATGAGACCGATGAACGCGGCTTCCGCGGCGGCATCGAAGCCTCCGGCCGGAAGGGTGGTGGTCGGTGGTGCCACCGTCGTCGTGGTCGTCGCGATGGTGGATGTCGTCGTCGACGGCGTCGGGTGCGTTGGATTGGTGGTCGGAGGGGGTGGCGGTGCCACCGTGGTTGTGGTGGTGACGATCGACGAGGTCGTCGAGGTCAGCCCGGTCCACTCCGGTTCGTCCACCTCCGGAATCGACGTCACGAACGCCGCGATGAGCACGACATCGTCCGCGTCGACGACGGCTGTCGTCGCGTTCAGCAGGTCGGGTGGTTCTTCGGCGGTGGCCGTCGCATCGAACCCGGCCGTGACGAGAGCGGTGACGGCCGTCAGGGCCGCCAGGAGTGCGACGCGCACCAGCGCCGCGGTGTCGACTGAGCGTGTGTGCATGGAAGCGCCGGGTAGGGGGAGCCCGGACCGAGGCTTTACCATACGAAGGTCCACGGCGATTTCCAACTCAATCGGCGCTCGGACCGAAATCCTTGCCTTCTGCGCGCGGAGCGTGTGGAGTGGTGCACTGCTAGCACACGAGGGAGACAATTCGGTGGGTCGGACGTATGTGCTCGACACCTGTGTTCTGTTGGCGGACGCCCACGCCCTCTTGCGTTTCGACGAGCATGACGTCGTTCTGCCGCTGGTCGTCGTCGAAGAACTCGATCGCAAGAAGTCGCGGTTCGACGAGGTAGGCGCCAACGCCCGAGCCGCACTCCGCCTCCTGGAACAGGTGGGTGCGTCACGCGATGGTGGCCTCAAGGCCGCGGCCGTGCTCCCCGGTGGCGGGACCCTTCGCATCGAGATCAATCGGATCAGATCGCCGCGCCTGCCCGACGTGCTCGACCCCGCGACACCCGACCATCGCATTCTCGCCACCTGCCTCAACCTGCACGACGAAGGCGTCGACGCCGTATTGGTCACGAAGGATGCTGCCCTGCGGATCAAGGGAGCCCAGCTCGATCTGGCCGTCGAGGACTACCGCGCCGATACGGCACAGGTCGAGGAACTCCACAGCGGCGTCTCGGAGCTGCATGTGGAGCCCGACGTCATCGACCGGCTCTTCGAACGCGGCAAGGTGACGCTGCCGGGCGTTCGAGCGCTCGTCAACCAGTTCGTCGTGCTCAAGGCCGGCACGTCACAATCGGGAGTCGGTCGCGTGGTGCAAGCCGATCCCGAATGCGTCGTCACTCGGGTGCCCGGATCGCGACAGGCGTTCGGGGTCGAGGCCAAGAACATCCGGCAGACCTTTGCGCTCGAGCTCCTACTCGATCCGGACGTCCAGGCCGTGTCGCTGATGGGGTTGGCAGGATCGGGCAAGACGTTCCTGGCCCTGGCCGCCTCTCTGGAACAGGTGATCGAGCAGGGTCGCTACCGGCGTGTGGCTGTCTACCGCCCGCTGGTGGCGGTGGGGCGTCAGGAGGTCGGGTACCTGCCGGGTGACCTCGACGAGAAGCTCTCGCCGTGGATGGCCGCCGTCTACGACAACCTGTACGCCCTCTTCTCAGATTCGACCCCCGAGGACGCCCGGATGGCCATCGAGGATCTCGTCGACCGGAACGAGCTCGAGATGGCAGCCGTCACCTATCTGCGGGGCCGTTCCATCATGGGCGAGATCGTGATCATCGATGAGGCCCAAAACCTCGAATTGTCGACCCTGAAGACGATCCTGACCCGCATGAGCCGGGATTCGAAAGTGATCCTGTGCGGCGATCTCAGTCAGGTCGACAATCCGTACATCTCGCCGTACGGGGGCGTGGCGGCGCTGATCGAGAAGTTCAAGGGCCAGTCGATCTTCGGTCACATCACGCTGGAGCGGTCGATGAGGAGTCCACTGGCCGAGATGGCTGCGACCGTCCTCTGACGGCGCGCGCCGCGGCCGGAAAGAGCCAGTACGTGCCGAGGATGACCACCGAGAACTCCAGGAGTTCCACCGTTCCCGCCATGACCAGTGGGATGGTGAGGTGGAGGCCGAGTCCGGCGACGATGAGGATCCGACGGTAGCGAGCCGACCAGAGGCCGATACCGAGGGCGATCTCGACGAGCGGGGTCATGACGGAAAGTAGCTGGGCCGATCCGACCGCCCAGGCTGCTCGTTCTTCGATGAACCGGGCGAGCATCGCGCCGGACAGGAAGACGGGATTGACCTTGGTGAGGCCCGCTCCGATGTACACGATGCTGACCTGTGCGCACATCAGGACGACCGGCCACGCCGCAACCGGCTCCGGGGTCCGGCCGCGACCATCGATCGACCACGCGGCCCCTGGGGTACTCAACAACGAGAGGCCCACCAGCAACCACAGCAGATAGGCGTGGTTCGAGTACAACTGCTGATCGAGCGCCACGGTCGTGGCCATCGCGATGAGGAGCACGACCCCGGCCGGTCTCGTCATCCAACCGACGGCATAGGCGATCGAGGCGGCGAGCCAGGCGGCCGCCA
Organism: Acidimicrobiia bacterium; assembly: GCA_041628225.1. Lineage (GTDB taxonomy): Bacteria > Actinomycetota > Acidimicrobiia > Spongiisociales > JAENVV01 > JBFKPQ01. The sequence continues at coordinate 60,583 of JBFKPQ010000002.1, forward strand.
ACGCCATGAGCCAAGGCGTGATCTCCCACGACAGGAACAGAGGGAGCCGGAGGGCGTCCGGCGCGGCGAGTTGGTCGAGGATGAGGATCGAGCGGACGGCGACGCTGGCCGACGTCACGCCGAGTGCGATCCGTGTCCCGGCCAGCGGGCGTGGATCGATGACGGCCGATGTCATCCGCACGGCACGGTCTCCGTCTCGCCGAGGCGGGTGATGGACACCGTCGGCGTCGCCTGGGTATCGCACAGCCAGGCGGCGATGCGAAGGCGGTCGTGGATGTCGGCACGCGCATGCGTGGCCAGCTCGTCGAGCGTTTTTTCCGTCGGCCCATCGGCCGTCTCATAGCTGAAGAGTGTGATGTAGCCGGGATATGAGTACATCTGCCACCCGAAGCGTGCCGGGCGTTCGCGGGTCGTTGCGGCGAAGGCGAGGACGACCTGGATCACGAGGTAGGCGACCATGAACGTGGCCACGAGCCGGCTGCGCACCGCCCGATGTTGCCACACGTCAGGTCAATCGGAGCGGCAGACCGAGCTCGCCTGCCCGGGTCAACGCCTCGGCCCTCGTCTCCAGCGTCTTGATGAGAGCCATCAGGGTGTTCTGGCGGTTGCCGTGGTCCGGCACCGCCCAATCGATCCGGTTCCAGAGAGCGGGGTCGGGATCGGCGAGATCGTCCGCGCCCTCTCGAAGGCCGTCGGCGACCACCGCCACGTCGGCGACGGGCAGCCACCCACCGAGAGCTGCGGCGGTGGCGTTGTCGATCCGTTGGGTCATCTCGCGCGCCAACCGCTTGTGACCGAGGCGAGCGCCGAGCGAGCGAATCGGGTGGCCGGCGAGCGCGATGCGCACGTCGATGGGTGGCCAGCGGAGAAAGGTCAACGCCTCGACGCACACGGTCGGTTGGATGAAGTCGGTCGGATTGGACACCGGTGTCAAGAACGGCGCCATCGATGCGGCGTAGAGCTCGATGGTGTAGGGCGGGTACTCCGGGTCGTCGAGCCAGTGCGCCTCGTCGTCGTCCTCTGGCGCCCAGATCCGGAGGTAATCCTTTGCCGGATCGTCGGCCTCGGCCTCGATGTCACGGACCCACCGCATCCAGGCGGTGCGGTCGATCGAGCGGCGGTCGAGGACGCGTTCGGCGACGGCCGCATGGAATCCGTCGACGTCGATGGTCCAGATCACGTCCGGTCGCGCCGCAGTTGCAGCAGTTCGAACGCGCGCTCCTCGGTGATCGTTTCGGGATCGTCGCCGGTGCGCAGCGAAGCATTCGTCTCGCCATCGGTCACATACGGTCCGTACCGGCCCTTCTTGAGGACGACCGGCTTTCCGGAAGCGGGATCCTCCCCGAACTCCTTGAGCGGCGCCGCGGTGCGCCGGCTCCGCTGCTTGGGTTCTGCCAGTTTGGCGATGGCCTCGTCGAGGCTGATCGTGAAGAGTTGGTCTTCCGTGTCGAGGGATCGGGTCTCCTTGCCCATCTTCAGGTACGGGCCGTACCGCCCGTTGAGCGCCTGGATCGGCTCCCCGGAATCCGGGTGTTCGCCGACCATGCGGGGAAGCTGCAGCAGCTCGAGGGCCTGATCCAGCGTGACGTCGTCGAGGGACATGGTCTTGAACAGGGATGCCGTCTTGGGTTTCTGTTTCGAGCCCTCTTCCGGTTCGCCGAGCTGCACATACGGCCCGTAGCGGCCGGCCTTGGCGACGACGACGAGCCCCGAGTCCGGGTCTGAGCCCAGGATCTTGTCGCCGCTCGGGGCATCGAGCAGCTCCGTCGCTCGCTCGATCGTCAGCTCATCGGGAGGGAGATCCTCCGGGATGGAGGCGCGGTCGTCGCCGCGTTGGAGATACGGGCCGTACTGGCCGACGCGAGCCGCGATGTCACGCCCGTGCTCGTCGGTGCCGATCGGCAGCGAATTGACGACGCGCGGGTCGATCTGCTCGAGGCGCTCGTCCGCCACGAGCGCCTTCAGCCCTTCGTCCCCGAAGTAGAACCGGCGCAACCAGGGAGTGGGTTCTTGTTCACCCTCGGCGATCCGGTCGAGGTCGGACTCCATACGAGCGGTGAAGGCATAGTCGACCAGTTCCGGGAAATGTTCTTCGAGCAGATGGACAGTGGCGAATGCCGTGAACGACGGTACGAGGGCGCTGCCCTTCTTCCACACATACCCGCGCTGCTGAATGGTCGAGATGATCGAGGCGTAGGTGGACGGCCGGCCCACTCCGAGTTCCTCGAGGCGCCGCACGAGACTCGCCTCCGTGAACCGGGCCGGCGGTTTCGTCTCGTGGCCCTTCGCCTCGACCGAGACCAGATCGGCGGCGTCGCCTGCGGACAGATCGGGGAGTCGGCGTTCCTGGTCGTCGAGTTCTGCATCGGGATCGTCCGACCCCTCGACGTAGGCGCGCAGGAAGCCGGGGAAGTGGATGATCTTGCCCGACGTCGCGAATTCTGTGTCGCGGCCGTCTGCCGCGGTGGCTCCGAGCCGGATCGAGACCGACTCTCCGCGCGCGTCCTTCATCTGGGAGGCGACGGTGCGTTTCCAGATCAGCTCGTACAGCTTCGCTTCGTCGGACGAGACGGCGCCGGCCACCTCGTCCGGGAGCCGAAAGGTGTCGCCCGCCGGGCGAATCGCCTCGTGCGCCTCCTGAGCTCCCTTGACCTTCTTCGCATAGGACCGCGCCTTGTCGGGCAGGTAGTCCTTGCCGTACATGTCGGCGATCTGACTGCGCGCGGCGGCCAGCGCCGTCTCGGACAGCGAGGTCGAATCGGTCCGCATGTAGGTGATGAAACCGTTCTCGTAGAGCCGCTGGGCTGCCGACATCGTGCGAGCCGACGAGAATCGCAGCTTGCGTCCCGCCTCCTGCTGCAGCGTCGAGGTACGAAACGGCGCGTAGGGCTTGCGGGTGTACGGCTTGGCCTCGACCGAACGGACGGTCGCCTCGGCGCCGTCGAGTGACTCCGCCAAGGCGATCGCGGCGGACTCGTCGAGCGTGACCGTGTCGTTCTTCTTGTTCGATCCGTCCGCCGCGAAGTCCTTGCCGGTGGCCACCCTGCGACCGTCGACGGCAACCAACGTGGCGGAGAACCGGTCGGCATCCTTGGCGAACTCGCCCTCGAGATCCCAATAGGACGCCGACGTGAACGCCATACGCTCGCGCTCGCGCTCGACGACGATGCGCGTCGCCACGCTCTGGACGCGGCCGGCCGAGAGCTTCGGTCGGACCTTGCGCCAGAGCACCGGCGACACCTCGTACCCGTAGAGGCGATCGAGGACGCGGCGCGCTTCCTGAGCATCGACGAGGCGTTGATCGAGGTCACGCGGGTTGTTCAGTGCGTCGCTGATGGCGCCGGGGGTGATCTCGTGGAACACCATGCGCCGCACCGGCACCTTCGGTTTGAGAACCTCGAACAGGTGCCACGCGATGGATTCGCCTTCTCGATCTTCGTCGGTGGCGAGATACAGCTCGGACGCGTCGGCCACCAGCCGCTTCAGCTCCTTGACCGTGTCGCGCTTGTCCTTGGAGACGACGTACAGCGGCTCGAAGTCGTTGTCGACGTTGACGGCCAGTCTCGCCCACGGCTCGCCCTTGTACTTCGCCGGCACGTCGGCTGCCTTCGACGGGAGGTCGCGGATGTGACCGACCGAACTCGCCACGACATAGTCACCGCCCAAATACTGGGCGATCGTGCGCGCCTTGGCAGGGGATTCGACGATGATGAGCGGCTTGGCCACGGCCGAGAGGTAACCCCGGGTCGCCGTGCTTGTCAAGGCGTGGCCGCCCCGGACCGCACGACCCGGCGGATAACCGACGCACTGATAACGTGGTCTCGGTATGCGTGAACGCAGCGCTGCCAGAAGCCGGCTCGAACTCGTCGTACGCGGCCAGTTCGCACGGCTGTGGTGGGCGGGAGCCATCTCCAGTTTCGGTGATTGGGTCTCGCTGTTCGCCACCCTGGCCCTCGGCGACCTGATCGGTGGCGGAACCGGCACGATCGTCCCGCTCGTCGGACGGTTCGTGCCCGGATTGCTCTTCGGTGCCCTCGGCGGAGTACTGGCCGATCGACTGGACCGCAAGCGGACCATGATCTTCACCGATGTTGGCCGAGGCCTGCTCGTGTTGTCGCTCGTCTTCGTGGACACGCTCCCGCAATTGTTCGCCGTGTCGTTCGCTCTGGAGATGCTCTCGCTGCTCCGGCAACCGGCACGCGAGGCTGCCATGCCGACACTCGTCTCCAACCAGGAACTGCTCAATGCCAACGGCCTGTCGGTCGCGGCGGCCTACGGCACGTTCCCGTTCGGAGCCCTGGGATGGTCGCTGGTCTCGAAGCTCCCGGACTGGTTCGGTTGGGACGACTCGTCGATGTGGTTGGTCGGTTATGTGCTCGACTCGTTGACGTTCTTCGTGTCGGCGTTGATCGTCGGGTCGATGACGATTCCGTCGCCCGCAGTGGCGGATGATCGGGCGGCCGGCGGCCGGTTCGACTGGCGAGCACCACTCCGAGATCTGGCCGAGGGTTTCCGATTCGTCGTGTCCCATCGAGGTATTCGCGTCGTCATCTTCGGGATGGCCGCCGCCCTGTTCGGCGGCGGCGCCATCATCGCCCAGGGACAGCCGTTCTCGCGCGAGTTCCTGGGTGGCAGCAACTCCGGGTTCGCCGTCTTGGCGACGTCGCTCGGGTTGGGCGCGGCGCTCGGGGTCTTGTCCGTCAACCGGGTGAGTCGTCTGCCCCTGCACCGCACGGTCATCTTCGCGGTCGCCCTCATCGTCACCGGAGCGATGATGGTGCTGCTCGCGTTCACGACGACGGTTCCGGGGGCCATGCTGTGGTCGAGTGTGCTCGGGTTCGCGGCCGGCGTCTCCTACGTGGTCGGCTTCACCTATCTCCACGAGCGCGTCGACGACGAGGTACGGGGCCGGACCTTCGCGACGCTGTTTCTGGTGGTCCGGTCGGCCATCTTGGTGTCGATGACGGTGGCGGCATTCGCAGCGGAGTTGTTGAACGGCCGTCTTCCACCGCCGCTCAGCGACGGCATCCGAACGGTGTTTGCGGCCGGGGGTCTGGTGACGGCCCTGTCCGGTGTCGCTACCTTGTGGCTCGTGCGAGAGGTTTTCGGTCAGACGGCACCGGTGGAACAGCCATGAGCGGCTACGTCGCCTTCGAAGGGTTGGAGGGCGCGGGCAAATCCACGGTCGCGGCGCGTCTCGCCGAGCGGTTTCGTCGTGAGGGCCACACCGTCGTGACCGTGCGCGAACCGGGTGGGACCGACCTCGGCGAGGGCATTCGCAGCCTGTTGCTCGATCCGCGCCGCGCGGTCGACCCGTGGGCGGAGGCCGCCCTCTTTGCGGCTTCGCGAGCACAGCTCGCCGCCGAGATCGTGCGGCCGGCTCTGGAATCCGGCGCGTGGGTGTTTTCGGATCGCACCGTCTACTCGTCACTCGCCTACCAGGGAGGTGGACGCCAGTTGGGGATCGAAGAGGTCCGACGACTCAACGCCGCGGCGTTGGCCGGCACGTGGCCCGACCGGGTCGTGCTCCTCCGGGTCGACGCCTCCGAGGGGCTCCGTCGCCAGGACGGTGACGACCGCATCGGCCGTGAGGCGCTCGACTTCCATCTGCGAGTCGGCAAGGCGTTCGACGAACTGGCCGCCGCCGATCCCGATCGGTTCATCGTGGTCGATGCGCATCTCGGTCTCGATGAAGTCGTCGACGAGGTGCACGATCGGCTGCGGCCATGAGCGGACCTGTCAGCGCCGCCATCGGGCCGTACAACGTCTTCAACGGCATCATCGGCCACGCCCGGATCATGGGCCTGCTCGCGGCCGAGGTCCAGCAGCCGTCCCACGCCTATTTCTTCGTCGGCCCGGTCGGCGTCGGCAAGGCCACCGTGGCGCGCCAGTTCGCGGCCGCACTGTTGTGTGCCGAAGGCGGACGCCACGACACGCCTTGTTCGTCCTGCCGGCGGGCCGGGTCGGGCAATCACCCCGACCTCAACGTCGTCGAGCCGGAGGGCAAGACATCGATGGGCGTCGATCAGGCGCGGACGACGGTGGCCATCGCTTCGATGACTCCCGTGGAGGGTGACCGCAAGGTGGTGCTGTTCGACGACGCCGGGTCGATGACCGACCAGGCTGCCAACGCCTTGTTGAAGACGATCGAGGAGCCCACGCGAACAACGGTGTTCATCCTCGTGGCGGAAGCCGAAGACGATCTCCCACCGACGATCGCCAGCCGGTGCCGGACGGTCCAATTCGGTCGGGTGCGCGACCTCGATCTCGTCGAAGGACTCGTGGCGGCCGGCGTCGATGAGGCACAGGCGACCGAAGCCTGCCGCATCGCCGGTGGGAGGCCAGGACTGGCGCTGGCCCTCGCCACCGAACCGGCCGTGGCGGCCTATCGCGAACTCTGGCTGGCCGTTCCGGAGCGAGTGACGCCCCTGCCTGGCGACGCCTTCCGAATGGCCGAGGAAGTGATCGCCGCCGCGAAGCCGCTCATTGAGTCCGTCGACCACGCACGGGCGTCCGACGAAGAGACCAAGGCCGGACGCGAACGCCGGGAACGCGACGTGAAACGGGCGTCACAGGCGCTCATGATCACCGGACTGGAGATCCTGGCGTCCTGGTACACGGACGCAGCCGTCGCGCAATTCGGCGGTCCGGTGCGCAACGCCGATGTGTCCGGGGCCACCCTGGCGCTGGTGTCGCCGGCGCGGGCCGTCGCGTCTGCGGATCTCGTCCTCGATGCCGTCACCGCCATCCGATCGAACCAGCGCCCCACGCTCGTGCTGGCCGAACTCTTCACCAATCTCGGGGCCGATGCCTGAGGGGTGGGAGTTGAGGTGGCGGGTGTCACTGCCGGTGGCGACGGCCGTCGCCAGGCTGGCCTTTCGGCTGGAGGTCGCGGGGCGTCACCATCTGCCGGACGGGCCTGCCGTCCTGGCCGCCAACCACCTCTCGCACGTCGATCCGCCCTTCGTGGGAGTGGCCGTCGGGCGTCCGGTGCGCTTCATGGCCGCGGCCGATCTCATCGGCATCAACCGGGGTCTCGATACGGCGCTCCCGTTCTACGGCGTCATCCTGTTGCCGCGCACCGGTGTGGCGTTCGGTGCCATGAAGGCCGCCCTCGCCGACCTCTCGGCCGGGCGCGTCGTCGGAGTCTTCCCCGAGGGCCGGAGAGCCGCTCATTGGGGTGAGACAGAGCCCAAACGCGGGGCGGCGTGGTTGGCTCGTCGAGCCGGCGTCCCACTGGTGCCGGTCGCGGTCAGCGGAACGGAAGCGGTGATGTCACTCGAATCGCGGCGGGTCCGGCCCGCGCCGGTCCGGGTGGAATTCGGTGAGCCGTTGGACGCGTCCGACCCTCCCGACGCGGTCACGCAGCGGTGGGCCGGGGCAGTCTCGGCCATGCTGGGCGTCGACACGCCCTGGCCCAACGAATCGGCGCCGACCTGACGGTCGGC
>JBFKPQ010000003.1:0-44480 GCA_041628225.1 Acidimicrobiia bacterium
GACGCGATCCGGTCACAGGTCCGTACGCCCTTCGATCGTCTCCTGACGATCACGCAGACCTTCGGGTTGGCACGGGGCCTCCTCCAGGCGGTCGAGGCGATGTTGCCTGCCCAACAGTTCATTCCGTTCGCGCCACCCAACCCGGCGGGCTATCCGTCGGGATCGGCCCTCTTGGGCCCGCACGCCCTGGTGCACGGATTCGACCTCACCTCGATCGTCCGCGCCGAGGAAGCCGGAGAGCTCGACCCGACTGGCTCGGCCCATCTGCGCCGGTTGGGCGTGCGGGACGTGTCAGAGCCCACCCGTGCTGCGATTGCCGGCGCGAAGTCGCCCGCATCTCAGCTCGCCCTCGCCATCAATGCTCCGGAGATGTTGCTGCAATGACCGAACGATGTGATCTCCTCAGCCGCCGCCGTTTCCTGATCGGAGCCGGCGCCGTCTCGGCCACCGTCGTGGCCGGTGGCTACGCCTTACAGGTGTTCGCCCGTGATCCGGCCGCTCCGGTGCCGGAACTCGTCGTGCCCACGTCGATCGCGGCGGGGGCTCCGACGAATCGGACGCTGGTGGTCGTCGAGTTGGGAGGCGGCAACGACGGGCTGTCGATGGTCGTGCCACACGCCACCGACGCCTATCACGACCTTCGGCGCGCCACGGCGGTCGCCGAACCCCTCGACCTGGACGGTTCGGTCGGCGTCCACCCCAACCTGACGACGGTGGCCGACCTGTATGGGGCGGGCCAGGTCGCCGTCGTCGAAGGGGTGGGATACCCGGACTCGGACCTGTCGCATTTCGTGTCGATGGCTACGTGGTGGACCGCCTCACCAGGATTGGATCTGCACACGGGCTGGCTCGGCAGGTATCTGGACCACGCGGTCGGCTACGACCACCCGCTCGCCGGAATCACCATCGGTCCCGGTCCGTCGCAGGCGATGTCGGGCGCAGCGTCGTTCGCGGTGGCCATCGAAGACGTTTCCGGACTGCAGCCGCGGGTGCCGGACTGGATGGACGATCCCGACGAACTCATGTCGGCGTGGGCGGGCATGGTCCCCACGACACCCGCGCCGGGGCTGCTCGGGGAGGTCCACCGGACGATCGCCCAAACGACGGCGGCCCGCGAACAAGTCAACGCCCGATTGGGAGGCGGCGATCGCGACCGGCCGCGAGGCCGCCAGATGGCGGCTCAACTCGACTTGGCGGCCCAGCTGATCGTGTCTGGCGTTGCTCCGCAGGTGCTGTACGTCCACGGTGTCGGCGACTTCGACACGCACGAGAACCAACCCAACCGCCACGCCGCGCTCATGGAAGATCTCAATGCCGGGTTGGCCACGTTCTTCGAGCGCGTGAACGAGGCCGGCAAGGCCGACGACGTGATGGTCTTGACGGCGTCGGAGTTTGGTCGCCGCGCCCGAGACAACGGCTCGGGCACCGACCACGGAACGGCGTCGACCCACCTGCTGATCGGGCCATCGGTCTCGGGCGGCCGGTATGGCGAAGCACCGTCGCTGCTCGCTACTGACCCGGCCGGCAATGTCACACCGACCGTCGATTTTCGCTCGGTCTACGCCACCGTCCTCGACGAATGGCTGGAAGCCGACGCCGACGAGATCCTCGGAGCGAACTTCGAACGGCTCGGTGCCATCAGCTGAGCTGGTGGCGGGCCATCCCCGCCAACCCCCGCTCCCGGCCTGACGGCACTCTGCAGTCGCCTACCGGCCTTTCCGCCGGTACGTCCCCCTCCGAAGGTGGGGGAAGGCATCGCCGCGATGGTCCCCCGCTGTGGCGGGGGAACGTACCGCCGCCCAACAGGCGGGGTGAACAACGAAGTGGGGGAACGCGAGGGATGGGGGCACTTCGTGAACGCGCCTTCGTCTAGCAGTCGGCCAGAGCGGCGAACACATCATGATGCCGCTCGATACAGCAGCCACTCGCCCGGTACACCTTTGAGATCTCGGGCACCGATCGGTTCGAACTCGAGGCCCGAGCCGACCACCAGCGGCGGGATCGACTGGCTCACCAACACCTCGTCGGTGCCCGCCTGCGCGGCGACCCGCGCCGCGATGTGGACGGCGATGCCACCGACGTCATCCCCTCGCTGCTCGACTTCCCCGGTGTGAATGCCGATGCGGACGTGGACGCCCATCGCCGCCACGGCCTCCGTGATGGCTCGTCCGCAACGGATGGCACGGGCCGGCCCGTCGAACACGGCCATGAACCCGTCGCCAGTGTGTTTCACCTCCAGACCGCCGTGCCGCTCCAATTCGCGCCTGATCAGTTGGTCGTGACGCGCGAGGGTGTCGATCCATTGCCGATCCCCGGTTGTCGCTGCGGTCATCGTCGAGTCGACGATGTCACTGAACATGATCGTGGCGAGCCGGCGGTCGGGCGCGGCGGACTCACGGGCCCCGGTCACGAACTCCTCTATCTCGGCGGCCACCCGATCGCCGACCTCTTCGGAATACGGGAAGTGGTCGCCGGTTTCGAGTTCGAGGAGCCGCGCTCCAGGGATCCTGTCGGCCATGTACCGGGCGTGGTCGATGGGTATCCACCGGTCGTGGATGCCGTGCATGATCAGTGCCGGCGCGTGCACGAGCGGCAGGGCCTCACTGATATCGGCGGCGGCGTTCTGTTCGGCCTGGAGCCGGAATTGGCCGGGCGTCATCGACTGTCGGAAATAGCGCTGCCAGAAGGCCCGCCGAGCCGGGTCGACCAGAACGCTGGGCACGACGAGCGACATGAGCCGCTCCGTGTCCCACGATTCATCGAGGTCGTCCAGGAATCGGGCGAAGGTCTCGGCAGGCAGGCCCTGCGGATAGTCGGGCGCTCGCAGGAGGCGGGCGTACCCGCTGAACATGACGATCCCCCGCACGCGGGTGGGGTCGGTCGACGCCATGAGGGCGGCGAGCGTACTTCCTTCGGAGATCCCGAAGAAGACCGCCTCTTCGGATCCCGCGGCGTCGAGCACCGCCCGGCAGTCGTCGAGCCGCTCTTCGAACGTCATGTCGCCACCCGGGATGGGATCAGACATACCGACACCGAGTTTGTCGTAGTGGATGAGCCGCGTGAAGCCCGACAGCCGGCGGAGGAAGCGAGCCGCTCCCGGATCGTCCCAGATCATGTCGACGTTCGAGATGAGGGCTCCGAAGACGACGAGGTCGACCGGCCCGTCACCCACCACCTGATAGGCGAGGTGAGCGCCGCGCGAACGGGCATACCGGGTCTCCGGGACCATCCGATGAAGCTACTCGTCGGCCATGGTGAGCTGCGCCGAGTCCTCCCGGCGCGGTGCGACCTCCTAACTGCCTGAACGGTCGTAGGCGACGACGCCGTTGAACCAGAATCGGGCTCCGCCGTCCGGCAGACCGAACAGTGCGGCCCCGTCCGGAATGTCACCCACGCCGGACAACCCACCACTACCGCTGGCGAACTCGAACCGTCCCGTCCCACCCGTCACCTCCCACGATCCCTCGACGAGGAATCCGTCAAAGGCGGGAGGCGTTCCGACGGCCTCACTGGTCGTCGTTTGCGCGACAGTGAGTTCGTCACCGTTGGCGGCGGTGAACACGGTGATGCCAGACGAGACGAAGCGGCCCGTCGATGGATCGATGGTCGTGCACTGGGTCAAGGAGTAGCTCATGTTGCCGAGGTGCGACATCTTGCCGGTGCCGCTACTCGAGAACTCCCACAGCGCCGTGCCAGGCTCGCATCCTGGAGCAGCGAAGTCGATCGAGTGGAAGCCGTCCACGACACCTTTGATGGGACCTTCGTGGGCGGCGCTCGCCGGCACCGCCAACGCCATGAACACGGAGACGACGACAAACATGCGGACGATGTTGCGCATGATGACCCTCCCTGGTCTGGTGCGAAGCCTGACAACGCCGACGGCGCCGGATTCACACAATCACCCTCTACGTACGCCCAGCCGATGAGCGTGGACAGGACCCAAAGTCCCGACCTGCCGGCCCGAGGCCGGGCCGCCTAGCCTGGCGGCCATGACCGAAGCGCAACACCTCGCGGACGAATACTGGGAGTTCCGGCTCCGCACCGACATCCTGTTCGCCCTCGTCCGGGGCGAATTGTCTCATCTGGAAGCGTGGCCCGACTTCTCGCCGGCGGGCGCCATCGCCGCCGTGGCCGAATACGAACGGTTCGTCGCCAAGGCCCGGGCCGTCGAAGCAGATTCCCTCTCCGACCGCGCCCTCGCCGAGACGATCGCGGCAGCCGCCTCAGTCGACAGTGTCAGCACCGTCGCGCAAGCCGAAACGATGGCACCCAACCTGCAAGTCGGTTTGTTGACGTGGCTGCTCCCCGCCCTGACGGTGCAGCCGCTGGTGACGGCCGACCACGGGGAACGCTTTCTTCAGAAGCTGGCCGCCTTCCCGGGGTTCATCGACCAGATCACCGAGCGTCTCCGTTACGGCGCCGCGTCAGGGAGGGCGCCGCTCGCCTCGCACGTCCGCCAGACCATCACCAAGCTCAGCGAGATGCTCGCCGCCGAGGAGAACCCGTTCACCCGCCAACCGGCGCCGACTCACCTCGACAAAGCGGCGGCGGGCCGGTGGCGGTCTGCGCTCGGCAAAGCGGTCGTCGAACACGTCATGCCCGCCCTGCGAACGTACCGCGACACACTCGAGACGGAGAGCCTGCCCGCCGGCCGCCCCGATGACCAGGCCGGGCTCGTGCATCTCGAAGGCGGAGTGGAGCTGTATGGACGGCTGGTGCGCGCTCACACCACACTCGACGTCACCCCCAAACAGGTGCACGACATCGGACTCGAACAGGTGGAACGCCTCGAGGCCGAGTACCGGCAACTGGCCGGTCCGTTGCTCGGGACCGACGACAACGCCGAGATCTACCGGCGCCTCCGCGAAGATCCCGAGCTGCACTACCACGACGTGGATCGGCTCATCGCCGACGCAACGGCGGCATTCCGGAAGGCGCAGGCAGCCATGGGCGAATGGTTCGGGCGCCTACCGCAGGCCGACTGTGAGGTGCGGCCCACCGACGTGGGTCCATTGGCGTTCTACCGGCCGCCGTCGAAGGACGGCACCCGTCCCGGATACTTCTTCTTCAACGTATCGAACCCTTCGTCATGGTCGACGTTCGGGGTGCCGGCGATTGCCTACCACGAGGGCATTCCCGGCCATCATCTGCAGTTGGCGCTCGGCATCGAAAACGAGGAGGTCCACGCGCTGCATCGGACCTTGTATCTGGCGGGTTTCAGCGAGGGGTGGGGTCTGTACACGGAGCGGTTGTCCGACGAGATGGGCCTGTACGAGGACGACTGGGAGCGGATCGGCATGCTGCTCGCCGACTCGATGCGGGCGTGCCGGCTGGTCGTGGACACCGGCCTACACGCGCTGGGATGGAGCCGCCAGCAGGCGATCGACTACATGGTGGCCCACTCGCCGATGGCGGTGTCGGAGGTGGCGGACGAAATCGATCGGTACATCGCCCTGCCCGGCCAGGCGACGAGCTACATGATGGGTCGCATCGCGATCGACCGGCTCCGCGCCGACACGGAAGCCCGCCTTGGTGACCGGTTCGATATCAAAGCGTTCCACGACGCAGTCCTCGGCAACGGCATGGTGCCCCTGTCGACCCTGCGCACCCTCGTGGAGGAACGGCTGAGCTGACCTTCGCTCCTAGGGGTACGCTCGACGTATGTTCCTGGTGGCGAAGTGGCTCCACATCGCGATCGCCTCGGCATGGTTCGGACACAAGCTCCTCGTGCCGTCCGACCTGCGTCAGATCAGCGCCGCCACCCCCGAGTTCGCCCGCGCCTCCCTGCCCCGGATCGAACGGACTGAACGCCTCGGCATCGCCACCGGATTGGGCACGCTCCTGAGCGGCCTCTGGCTGATGTTCCTCGTAGGTCGTGTGCGGCCGGCCATCTACCTCGGCGTCGTCTTTGTGCTCACGGCCGTTGCGGTGGGTGGCCTGGTGGCCCGCCCAGCCTCGATCCGGTTCCGTGAAGCAGTGGCGAACGCCGATCCCGAAGGTGCCGCCGCCGCGTCGCGCACCCTATCGACGGTCCTGATGATCGAAACGGGCCTGTGGTCCGGCGCGCTCCTGACCATGCTCCTCTGACGGCCGATCACGCTCGGTGAGTACCGGTAGCCTGGTTCCATGCCTGAAGACGCCACGACACCAGATACTCCCGAGCCTCACGAGTCGCCCGAGCACCACACCGAAGACACCGTCTCCACGAACCACACGATCGAGATAGGAGACGAGTCGATCGCCTACACGGCGACCGCCGGGCGGGTCTTGCTGCGGGACGACGACGGCACCAAGCGAGCCTCATTCTTCTTCACCGCCTATGTGAACGACGACACCGACCCGGCCGAGCGGCCCATCGTGTTCGCATTCAATGGCGGCCCCGGCTCGTCGTCGGTGTGGCTGCACTTCGGCCTGTTCGGCCCCAAGCGAGTGGCACTCGACGAAGAGGGCGCCGCCGTGTCTATCCCGGCCCGCCTCGTCGACAACGAACAATCGATCCTCGACCGCGCCGATGTCGTGTTCATCGACCCGGTCGGCACCGGTTTCAGTCGCGGCATCCCCGATGACGAATCCAAGGCGTTCCATCACTTCACCCGCGACATCGAGTCGGTGGGTGAGTTCATCCACCTGTACCTGTCCCGCCACAACCGCTGGGCCTCGCCCGTGTACCTCGCCGGGGAGTCGTACGGAACCACCCGGTCGGCCGCCCTCGGACTGCACCTCCTCGACCGCTATGGGCTGGCGCTCAGCGGCATGATGCTCATCTCGTCGGTGCTCGACTTCGCCACGGCACCGTTCGACAAGAAGACCTTCACCTTCCCTCTCGGCGCCGACATCCCATACGTGCTGTTCCTTCCCACCTACGCGGCGGCCGCTTGGTACCACGGCGTCATTGCTCTCGAGCATCGGGACCGTCCGCTGCGGGAGTTCCTCGACGAGGTCGAGCAGTTCGCGATGACCGACTACTTGGTCGCCCTCCTGCAGGGTGACTGGCTGCCCGAAGACCGGTTCGCCGCCATCGCCGAGCGGGTCGCCGGATACACCGGACTGCCCGTCGACTACGTGACCCGGTACCGGCTCCGCATCGAGATCATGCGGTTCTGCAAGTCGCTGCTACGTGACCAGGCCAGGGTGGTGGGTCGACTCGACGCCCGCGTGACCGGCATCGAACGGTTCGCCGACGGCGACGCCATGGAGACCGACCCGTCCTACGACGTGATCCTCACGACGTACTCGGCCGCCGCCAACGACCACCTGCGCCGAACACTCGGGTACGCGAGCGACCTGCCGTACGAGATCCTGTCGTTCGATGTCAACCAGGCCTGGGATTACGAGGACTTCAAGAACGCCAAGGTCGACGTCGCCGACCACCTCCGCCAGGTGATGAGCCGCAATCCGCACATGAAGGTGTTCGTCGCCAACGGCTATTACGACCTTGCCACGCCGTACTTCGCCACCGAACACACCTTCAGTCACCTCGGCCTCGACCCGGACCTGCGCACCAACGTCGAGATGGGCTACTACGAGGCGGGCCACATGATGTACATCCACCGCCCGTCGCTCGAGCGACTCGCCGCCGACCTGCGCGGGTTCCTGGACGGGACAACCGGCTGACAGGTCCCAGCGACGTGAATCCTCTCGAGGCGAATCAGGCCAGCCAATCCTTGAGGTTCTGACGGATGATCTCGATCTGGCGTTGGACCTCTCGGAACGAGCCTCCTCCGGGCGTGATCCGGCGGGCCACCGAGTCGAGCGGGTCGGTGCGCGCCACGTCGTCAGGTTCGAAACGAGCGTCGACGGCCGCCAAGTCGTCGAGCGTCGCATCCGCCAGGTCGGCGCCGCGTTCGGCCATGGCGGCCACCAGTCGGCCGACCGCCTCGTGCGCCTCCCGGAACGGGACTCCCCGTTCGACGAGCGCCTCCGCCATGTCGAGGGCCG
Source organism: Acidimicrobiia bacterium (assembly GCA_041628225.1). Classification (GTDB taxonomy): domain Bacteria; phylum Actinomycetota; class Acidimicrobiia; order Spongiisociales; family JAENVV01; genus JBFKPQ01. The sequence continues at coordinate 7,939 of JBFKPQ010000003.1, forward strand.
TGACGCCCGCGGTAGGAGTGGGAGGGTGGAACCGCGCCGTGGCGAGCAGACCGCCGAGCGCCTCCAGCGAGCCGCCGAGCACGTCGTCGGCATGGAACACGATCCGCTTGTCCTCCTGGAAGTCGCGGTTGTAGGTCATCGGCACGCCCTTCTGCAGGGCCAGCATCGCCGTCACATCGCCGATCACCACCGCCGCCCGGCCTCGCACCAGCTCGGCGATGTCCGGGTTCTTCTTCTGCGGCATGGCCGACGACCCGGTCGCGAAGGCGTCGTCGAGTGTCAACCAACCGAACTCGGTCGACGCCCAGAGGATGACTTCTTCGGCCAGTCGGGAGAGGTGCACCATCGCCTGACCGCAGGCGAACACGTACTCGGCGATGACGTCGCGGGAGCCAACTGCGTCCATCGAGTTCACGAAGTGCCAGCGCCACCCGAGGCGGCGAGTCGACTCACCGGGGTCGAGCGGCAGCGAACTCCCGCCCGACGCACCCGCGCCGAGGGGCGAGACCTCTAGGCGACCGACCGCTCCTTCCAGGCGGGCCGCGTCACGGCGCAGCATCTCGGCGTAGGCGAGCAGGTGATGGGCGAGCGGCACCGCCTGCGCCTGTTGCAGATGGGTGTACGAAGGGACAACGGTTGCGCCGACCCGCTCCGCCTGGTCGACCAACACCGAGACGAATCGCGCCAGCCTGGTGATCTGCTCACGGCCCGACCGAGCCAGGTACAAACGGACATCGAGAGCGATCTGATCGTTGCGGGAACGGCCCGTGTGCAGCGCCTTGCCGTCGTCGCCGACGAGTTCGATGAGGCGCCGCTCCACGGCGGAGTGAACGTCCTCGTCGGCGTGCGAGAACTCGAATTCGCCTCGTTCGACCTCACCCTGGATGTGGACGAGTCCCTCCTCCAGACGATCCACGAGGTCGTCGTGCAGCACACCCTGAGAGCCGAGCATGCCGACGTGGGCCAGGGACCCACGGATGTCGTCGGCGAGCAGCCGTCGGTCGGCGTGGTCGACGGTGTACTCCCACAGCAGGCGGTCGGGGCCGGATTCGAACCGGCCACTCCAGAGCGTCATTCGCCTTCGCCGAGCCGGCCTTCGGCAAGGGTCCGCAACCGGAGCGCGTTGAGCCGGATGAAGCCTTCGGCGTCGGCCTGGTCGTAGACGTCATCCTCCTCGAAGGTCACGGTGGCCTGGTCGTACAGCGCCATGTCCGATCGGCGGCCCTCGACGTACACGCCTCCCTTGTACAGCTTGAGCCGCGCGTCACCATTGACACGATCCTGCGTCTGATCCATGAAAGCCTGCAGGGATTCGCGTTCAGGCGCGAACCAGAAACCGTTGTACACCATCTCGGCGTACTTGGGAACGAGTTCGTCGCGCAGGTGCATCACCTCGCGGTCGAGCGTGATCGACTCGACGGCGCGGTGCGCGTGATGCAAGAGAGTTCCGCCCGGTGTCTCGTACACGCCGCGAGACTTCATCCCGACGAACCGGTTCTCGACGATGTCGACGCGGCCCACGCCGTGCCGCCCGCCCACCTCGTTGAGATGACCGAGCAACTGGGCGGGTGTCATCCGAACCCCGTCGACGGCCACCGGGTCTCCCTGCTCGTACGTGATCGTCACGAACTCGGCTTCGTCCGGCGCCATCTCGGGATCGGTGGTCATACGGAACATGCCGGCCGGCGGAGCGACCCACGGGTCCTCCAGCACGCCGCCCTCGTACGAGACGTGCAACAGATTGGCGTCCGTCGAGTACGGCTTCTCCGGCGTCACCGGCACGGGGATGTCGTACTTCTCCGCATAGGCGATGCAGTCGGCCCGGCCCCGCAGGTTCCACTCCCGCCAGGGGGCGATGACGCGGATGTCGGGCTTGAGAGCGTAGGCCGACAGCTCGAATCGCACCTGGTCGTTGCCCTTGCCGGTGGCGCCATGCGAAATGGCATCGGCGCCGGTCGCCTTGGCAGCGCGCACGAGTCCCTTCGCGATCACGGGCCGGGCGAGTGACGTGCCCAGCAGGTAGTAGCCCTCGTAGATGGCGTTGGCCCGAAGGGCCGGGAACACGTAGTCGGCGACGAACTCATCGGTGAGGACTTCGGCGATCGCCTCGACGGCACCGGTCGCCAGCGCTTTCTCCTTGGCGGCGGCCACCTCCTCGCCCTGGCCGACGTCGGCCGTGTAGGCCACCACCTCGACGTTGTGTTCTTCGATCAGCCATCGCAGGATCACCGACGTGTCCAGACCTCCGCTGTAGGCGAGCACGACTCTGCGCATCACCCGGCTCCAATCTTCTCGAGGCGGCTCGCCACGACGCGGCCGCCGGAAACCTCATCTGCGATCACCATGAGCGTGTCATCACCGGCGATGGTCCCCAACACGCCATCGAGGGGAGCGGCGTCGATGGCGGCTGCCACGACATGGGCCGCTCCTGGCGACGTTCGGACCACGATGACATTGGCCGACACGGTGATCGCTTCGACGAACTCCGACAGCGACCTGGCGAGATGGTCGTACGCCTCCCCCGACGGGCCGGTCTCGTCGGGCAACACGTAGCGGAGCCGGCCGCCCTCGCGGGACTTCACCGCGCCGAGGGCCTGTAGGTCTCGGGACACCGTCGCCTGCGTGACGTCGTGCGACTCGGCGCGCAGCAACGCCACCAGGTCTCCCTGACTCGACACCGTGTGTTCGGACAAAAGACGCCGCACGAGGCGCCGCCGGGCAGCTGTGTTCATCGACGCATGATTATACGGCCCGCCGCATAATCATGCGAACCGGTCAGCGTTCTGAGGGATGTCCGTCGAGCGGGTACCGCGTCCGCAACAAGATCGAGATGCCGCCCGGCGACACCTTGGTGCCTGGAGCTTCCCAGATCTCGACACCGAAGTCGTAGGCGGGCGCCCAGATGAGGCTGATCGAGAGAGGAACATCGCGGGTCAGGTTGCTGCGGATCACGGCCCGGATCGACTCGGCGATGCCCTCTGGGATCGACGAGATGAACTCGTGTTCGGCGTCGGACACGCCCACCTCTCGCATAGCGTCCGCGAAGGTGTTCCCCTCCACGAACAGGTCGGCGTAGTCGCGGTTCGGCTCACCGAACGCCTGATTGAAGCGCACGGCAGCCCTCTGGAAAATCGGCATGTGAGTCTCCCCTCCTACAAGCCAACTACCGGACTCAACCTACCAACACCTGGGTAGGCTCGACGGGGTGCAGCAAGCATCGGCCACCCTCCAGTCGGTCACCACTCCGGACGGGGTGCGCCTGTCGTATCTGTCGAAAGGTTCGGGCAGACCATACGTGTTCTCGCGGGCTTGGATCACGAACCTCGACTACTACGACGACGAGCCGCCGCTAGCCGCCTTCTTCCGGGCGCTTGCGCAACGCTTCAATCTCGTCCAGTTCGACACGCGCGGCAACGGCACCTCTGACCGTTCACCCGACCGTCGCGATTTCGAGTCGCTGGTCCTCGACCTCGAAACGATCATCGACGAGACGACCGAGGGCCCAATCGTCCTGCACGGATCGGCGTTCGGGGGCCCGGTCGCCATTCGCTACGCGGCCAGTCATCCGGCGCGGGTCTCCCATCTCATCCTCGACAACACCAGCCCGGGTGGGCCTGAGCTCATCGACCAGGCCCAGCGAGAGGCCTTCCTGGGCATGCTCGGCATGTTCCGCACCCAGCCGGATGCCGTATTCGCGGCACTCGGTTTCTTGTCCGGACCGAGCACCGACACGGCGACTCGCACCCGCGTCGAACGCGCCAAAAACTCCATCGACCCGTCGGTGGCGATCGACCTCTACTCGATGGCCTTCGAACTCGACGTCGTCGACCTGTTGGAACGGATCTCCTGCCCGACGCTGATCGTCCACTCCACGCACAACCCGTCGTTCGTGTTCCGAGGGGCCGAACTGATGGCGGAGCGGATTCCCGACGCGACGCTGGTCCCACTCGAAGGCGTGGCCGCCAACCTCTGGGACGAGAACACCGTGCTGGCACTGAACGCCATCGGTGAGTTCCTCGACGAAGGCACCTTCGGGAACACGCTGGTCGAAGACGTCGGATCGGTCGCGACCGCCACGATCATGTTCACCGACATCGTCGGATCGACCCAGTTGACACGCCGGCTGGGGGACGTGGTCTCACGACGCCTGTTCAACGTGCACGACATGATCGTCCGGCGCGCCGTCACGGCAAACAGCGGCCGCATCGTCAAGAACACCGGCGACGGCTTCCTCGCCACCTTCGAGATCCCACGCCTGGCCGTCGCCGCCGCCCGTGAGATCCGCCAGTCCCTCGAGACACACCAGGAGGCGATGCACGGGCCGGCGCTCTCCGTCCGGATCGGCATCCATCGCGGGCAGCTGCTCGACGAGGGCGACGACGTGTTCGGTTCCGACGTCGCACTGACGCAGCGGGTCATGGACACGTGCTCGTCCAGCGAGATCCTGGTGACTGCGGGCGTACACGACGAACTCCGGCTGGGAGGCGAAGGGCGGCGCGTCTCGGTGAAGGGCTTCGACGAAGAGGTGACGGTCTACGCCATCTAGACGGGCTCGACCATCGTGCCGATGCCTTCCGGCGTGAAGATCTCCAGCAACAGCGCATGCTGTACCCGGCCATCCAGGATGTGCGCCTGTCGTACCCCGGCTTGGATCGCCGAGATGCAGGACCGCAACTTGGGAACCATGCCGGCGGAGGCTCTACCGGACGAGATCATGTCGTGCAGTGCCGCCACCGACACTCGCGCGATGAGGCTGTCTTCGTCGCCGAGGTCGGCGTAGAGCCCCTCGACGTCCGTGAGATACACCAGCTTGGCCGCACCCAACGCTTCCGCGAGCGCACCTGCTGCCGTGTCGGCGTTGAGGTTGTAGACGTGACCGTCGTCGCCACGGGCCAAAGGCGCCACCACCGGCACGATCCCGCGGTCCAGCATGCCCTGGACGAGCAACGGGTCGACCCGCTCGATCTCGCCGACGAAACCCAGACGCTCGTCCTTCACCGTCGCTGTGAACAAGCCGCCGTCGATGCCCGTGACGCCGGCCGCCACGGCACCATGGCCGGACAGCAGCCGGACGATGTCGGGGTTGACCTCGCCGGCGAGGACCGTCTGCACGACCCGGATGGTGGTGGCGTCGGTGACGCGCAGACCTTCGACCCATTGCGGCTCGACACCCGCTTGGCCCATGGCCCGTGAGATCTGCGGACCGCCTCCGTGCACGATCACCGGTTTGATGCCGACGAGGCTGAGGAGCGTGACGTCACCGGCGAAGGTGTCGCGTAGGGCTTCGTCGGTCATGGCCGAACCGCCGTATTTGATGACGACGGTCTTGCCCTTGAACTGCTGGATGTACGGCATCGCCTCGGTGAGGATGCGCGCTTTGCCCATCGTGGCGGCGATGCGCCCCTTGACGGCGTTGGGTGCGGTGTGTCCGGTGCTCATGACGGTTCGGCGTTGAAGGTGACGTACTCGGGGCTGAGGTCGCACGTCAGGATACGCGCCGTCCCTGTGCCTTCGCCTACAACGACCTGCACCGTGAAGTCCCCACCGAGCGATGCTCGAAGAGCAGGCCGGTCGTAAGGAACCTGGCCGCCGCGCCGAGCGATCCACGTGCCGTCATACGCCACCGCGAAGTCGGCGGGGTCGAGGTCGATGCCGGCGACGCCCACCGCCTGGAAGATGCGACCCCAGTTGGGGTCGCCGCGGTGGAAGGACGACCGCACGAGATCGGAGTCGGTGATATGGCGACCGAGGGCCAGGGCCGCGGCATCGTCGGAAGCTCCTCGGACCTCGACCGTCACCAGACGTGTGGCGCCCTCGGCGTCGCGAACGATGGCCTCGGCCAGTTCCGCCGCCACCGGCTCGAGGAGAGCCTCGAGGTCGGCGACCTCGACACCCGAAGTGCCCGTCGCCAGCACGGCGACGGTGTCGTTGGTCGACTGGCATCCGTCGACATTGATGGAGTTGAACGTCCGATCGACCACGGCCGACAGCGCGCGCCGCAGCGTCGCGGCATCGGCGACCGCGTCCGTCACGAGGAAGGCGAGCATGGTCGCCATGTCTGGCCGGACCATGCCGGCCCCCTTGGCGATGCCATGGACCGTCGTCCCATCGGCGGTGCGGACGGCGAGCTTGGGCTGCGTGTCCGTGGTCATGATCGCTTCGGCTGCGCGCTCCCATGCGTCCGGTAGCGCGGCTGCAACAGCAGCTCCGATGGCCGGTTCGACCGACGCCATCGGCAGTGGTGGGCCGATCGGGCCGGTCGAACAGACGAGCACCTGGTCAGGGCGGCAACCCACGGCTGCCGCCGTCGCATGGGCCATCGACTCGGCATCCTCCATGCCCTGGGCGCCCGTACCCGCGTTGGCGCAACCGGAATTGACCACGATGGCCTGAATCTCGCCACGAGCCGCGTGACGGCGGCTCAGCTGCACGGGCGGTGCCGCCGTGAGGGACGTGGTGAATACGGCTGCCGCAGGAACCGGCTCGCCGGCGACGATCACCGCCAGGTCCGGAGCGCCGTTTGACTTGATACCGGCCGGAATCCCGGCCACCCGGACGCCGGTCACGGCATCCAACCGGCGAGCGGCAACCCGGCCGTCTCGTCGAGGCCGACCATGAGATTGGCGGCCTGCACCGCTTGACCGGCGGCCCCCTTCACCAGGTTGTCTATGGCTGCCATCACGATGGCCTGCCCGGTCCGGATGTCGAGCACCGCATGCAGCAGGACGCGGTTCGAACCCACCACCCACCGGGTCTGCGGGGGCATGTCGATGACATCGACGCACGGGTGTGGCTCGGCAAACGCGACGAGCACCCCTGAGAGGTCGGCTTCCGTCACACCGTCTGCGGCCGGAGCCGTGACCGTGGCGAGGATCCCGCGCTGCATGGGAACGAGGTGCGGAGTGAACGTCACACGCGTGTCGGCACGTGAGGCGAAGGCGTCGAGACCCATCTCGATCTCGGGTCGATGCCGATGCTTCGCGACCCCATAGGCGCGGACACCTTCGTCGACCGAGCCGTACAGGAGGTCGTCACGCAGTGACCGGCCGGCGCCTGAAACCCCGGATACTGCATTGATCGTGATGCCGTCGGCCATGATCGCGTCGGCAGCGAGGAGGGGCGCGGTAGCCAGCAGCGAAGCCGTGGGGTAGCAGCCGGGCGCCGCGACGGCACGGGCGCCGGCGAGCTGATCGCCGAACAGTTCGGGTAGGCCATACACCCAGTTCGGCAAGTCGTCCGGCAAGGGATGCGCGGTGCCGTAGGCCGACTCGTAGCGCTCGGGGGTGTCCATCCGGAAGTCGGAACCGAGATCGACGACGCTCCTTCCGTCTGCCAGCAGCTTGGCGCCAAGCTCGGCCGACGCTCCGTGCGGCAGCGCCAAAAAGACGAGGTCCGCGTCACCTAGATCGGTGTCGAGGGGCACGAGGTTGCGATCTCCCCCACCCAGATGCGGATGCACGTCAGCGAGCCGCTTGCCGGCCTGACTGTGCGCGCCGAGGGCAGCCACCTCGAAATGCCGATGCGCATCGAGCAGCTTGACGAGTTCCCCCCCGGCATACCCGGAGGCACCGAGCACGGCCACCTTCATGAGCCAGATTATACGCATATGCGTATGAAAATGCGAGATGAGCATGATGGCGCCGCACGGCGCACGTGGAAGCGAGCCAGATCACGTGGAAGCGATGTAGATCCGCTCGCCGTCCTCGTCCACCCTGCCGCTGTCGACGAGACCGAGTTTCGTGGCGACGGCGATCGACGCGGCGTTGTCGGGGTGAATGTGAGCCGCGTGAGGACCTGCGTCGCGCTCGTCCAACCACCGACACAGCGCTGTCATGGCTTCGGTGGCGAACCCACGGTTCTGCCACGTCGGTCCGATGACCCAGGCGAGGTCGACCCCGGTCTGCTCGACGGTGGCCTGGACGAGCCCGATCGTCGCGGATTCGAGACGGACCGTCCAGCTCAGCCAAACCTCGTCGGGGGTCGGCGATCCGGCCGGCATACGCTCGAACCGTCTCCGCAGCACATCGTTCCTCATGGCGCCGCCGATGTACCGGCCGACCGACGGATCGGAGAAGATCGCCACCAGGTCGTCTGCGTCGTCGGCACGCAGCGGCCGAAGCTGCAATCGGTCAGCGTCGATCGGCTCGATGGAGATCACGGGTCGGTCAGCGGATGCAGATCGAGCGATGGTATCGACGGGATCGAGTCGGCGAAGAGCCAGCCCTCGAAGAACTCTCCGAGCTCGCGGCCGGCGGATTCCTCCGCCACCGCGATGAAGTCGTCGGTAGTGGCATTCCCGTACCGGTAGGTGTCGTGGTAGTCGCGAAGTGTCGCGAAGAAGGCCTCGTCCCCGACCTCGATCCGAAGGGCATGCAGAGTCAGGCCACCTCGCAGGTACACGGACGCATTGAACAGATCGTCGACCGGCGGTCGACCAGGCGCGGGAAACTGACTCGCCGCAAGATCGGCAGCAGCCGCACGCTCGATCCCCTGGCCCAAGAAAACCTGTCCGCTCATCAGTTCGTACGCCTGCACGATCCGCACATTCCGTGCCGCCTCGCCGCGCGAGTGCTCGAGCCACAACCATTGCGCGTACGTGGCGAACCCTTCGTTCAACCAGATGTCGCGCCACTGCGCCACACTCACCGAGTTGCCGTACCACTGGTGCGCCAGCTCGTGCACGACGACGTCCTCGCCGAGTGGCAACGACTGCTCACCGAACGTCGACAGCGTTTGAGTCTCCAAGGCGGCGCCGAGATCCTGGGTGTCGAGCACCAACGCCCCGTACACCTCGAAGGGATAGGGTCCGAACAGCTCTTCGAGGAACGCCATCATTTCGGGCTGCCGAGCGAAGAGGTCCTTCGTCGTGCTCGGCAGATCCTCGTCGTAGTAGTTCCGGATGGGGATGCCATCCGTCTCGACGTCCTCCCGTTCCAGGTCGCCCACCGCGAATGCCAGGAGGTACGAGGCCAGCGGGTCGGCCGCCTCCCACGTGTAGGTCAGGAACCCCGTTTCCTCCGACCTGGTGTCGACAAGCCGACCCGAAGCTGCCACGACGAACGGAGACGGGACCGAGGCGACGACTGTATACGTCGCCTTGTCGAGGGGATGGTCGTTGGCCGGAAACCACGACGAGGCTCCCTCCGGTTCGCTCAGCCCGAACCACGAGTCCGTCGCTCGCAAGAACCCGGTCGGAAACGGTGCCGCCACCGAGTCGAACGGAACCGGTGTCCCGGAATACGCGATCTCCATCACGAACGCGCGTCCCGCCCGGATCGGATCCTCCGGTGTGACCCGCACCTCTCCCCCGGTCTGTTCGAATGCCGCCACAGAGCCGTCGACGAGCACCTCGGACGGAAACATCGTGACGAGGTCCACCGACCACGACTCGAGGTTCTCGGTGGCGGTCGCATCGAACGTGGCACGACCCTCGATGCGCGGCAGGAACGGATCGATGGTCAGCTCGAGCGTGACATGCTCGACGTCGTAACCGGCGTTGCCGAGGCCGGGGTAGTACTCGTCGCCCAATCCGGCAGCCGCCTCGATGCCCTGGAGGACTGCGGTCGTTTCCGGAACGAGATCCACCGTCGTGGCCGGAGCAGCCGACTCGGGGTCCGTCGAGTCGACCGCCGCTGGAGTACAGGCGCCCAACACCAGGAGGATCGCAACGGCATTACGGAATCTCGACACCGTGCTCCTTGGCCCACTCGGACACCATCTCAAACGCCTGCTCCGTCGAATACGGGCCGTCCTCGATGCGGCGTTCCAGCAGCATCTTCATGATGGTGCCGACCATCGGCCCCGGCGCCAGGCCCAAGAACTCCATGACCTGGTTGCCATCGATGGGGGGCCGCAGGGCCGCCAGCTCCTCTTTCGCCGACAGTTCCTCGATCCGTTTCTCGAGCTCGTCGATGCGTCGCTGGATGGCATCGGCCCGTTTCTGGTTGGCGGTCGTGACATCGGCGCGGACGAGGAGGTTCAAGTCCTCGAGCAGCGGACCGGCATCGCGCACGTACCGCCGGACCGCCGAGTCGGTCCAACCCATCTTGAACGTGTGCGGTCGCAGATGGAGGAACACCAGCTTGGCCACTTCGTCGGTGAGTTGTTTGGGGTATCGCAGCTCGCGCATGCGGGCACGCGCCAAGCGCGCGCCCACCACTTCATGGTGATGGAACGTAACGCCACCGCGCACGAACTCGCGGGTTGCGGGTTTGCCGATGTCGTGGAGCAACGCGGCCAACCGAAGTCGCTCGGTCGCCGGGGTCTTCTCGAGCACCGCCAGAGTGTGCTCCCACACGTCCTTGTGGCGTTGCAGCGGATCCTGCTGTTCGGAGAGGTCGCGCAGCTCGGGCAAGAAATGGTCGGCGAGGCCCGTGCGCACGACGCCTCGCAAGCCCCGGGCCGGGTGATCGGCCACGACGAGCTTCGTGAGTTCGTCGCGGATCCGCTCGGCCGAGACGATCTCGAGGCGCGCAGCCATCTCGGCGACCGCCTCCTCGGCGGCCGGGTCGGGTTCGAAGTCGAGCGTGGCCACGAACCGATAGAGGCGCAGCATGCGCAGCGGGTCGTCGCCGAACGACACGTGTGGGTCGAGCGGAGTGCGCAGCTCGCGGCGCGCCAGATCGACCAGCCCGTCGAACGGGTCGATCATCTCGGCGTCCGGTAGGCGCAACGCCATCGCGTTGATGGTGAAGTCCCGCCGCGACAGGTCCGTCGTGATGTCGTCGCTGAAGGAGACACGCGGCTTGCGGCTGTCGTCCCGATAGATCTCCTCGCGAAACGTCGTGATCTCGTGGATCTGGTCGCCGATGCGCACACCGATCGTGCCGAACTTCTCGCCAATCGTGTAGACGGGACCCACCGACTCGACGATCGATTTGATCTCGTCCGGTCGCGCGTCGGTAGCGAAGTCCACGTCGCTGTGTTGCCGTCCGAGCAGGGCGTCGCGCACCGTGCCACCGACCACGAACAGCGACCGGCCCGCCTCGGCGAAGAGGCGGCCCAGACGGGTGGCCGGGGCGTCGGCCGCGACGAGCCAGGCGAGTCGCTCGGGAACCATGGGGAGCAGGATACAAAGAGTGAGGGAGCCACCTGCGGTGACTCCCTCTACGGTCCCTTACTCCACCCCGTCATTCGGGGGGCTCCCTAGACCGAGACCAAACCTTCCTGTTCCGCCCGAACCCGGAAGTCGTGCGGATTGGACGCCGAGCTCACCGCCGTCTGGAACGAGATGAGTCCCTGCTTGAACAAGCCGAGGATCGACTGATCGAACGTCTGCATGCCGTAGAACTCCGACTCCCTGATCACCTCGACGAGGCTGTGGGTCTCGGCGGGATCGACGATGCGGTCGAACACACGGCCGTTGTTCGTCATGACCTCGACAGCCGGGACGCGGCCACCGTCTGTCTTCTCGAGAAGCCGCTGGCTGATGACGCCGCGGAGTGTCGAGGCGAGGAGGATGCGGATCTGCTGCTGCTGATACGGCGGGAAGAAATCGATGACGCGGTTGATCGTCTCGGTGGCGTCGATGGTATGCAGCGTCGACAGGACCAGATGGCCTGTCTCGGCAGCCTGCAACGCTGCCTTGACCGTCTCGGCGTCACGCATCTCACCGATGAGAATCACGTCGGGGTCCTGCCGAAGGGCACGCCGGAGGGCCTCCGTGAAGTCCTTGGTGTCCATGCCGACTTCGCGCTGGGCGATGATCGACAGCTTGTCGCGATGCAGCACCTCGATCGGGTCCTCGATCGTGATGATGTTCACGCGACGCGAACGGTTCATGAAGTCGATCATGGAGGCCAGCGTCGTCGTCTTGCCCGACCCGGTTGGCCCGGTGACGAGTACGAGGCCCCGATGCTCGTGGGTCAGCTTCTCGAGGACCTTCGGCAAGCCCAACTCTTCGAAGTTCTGCGTCGTCGGGAGCACGCGGCGCAGCACGAGACTCACCGATCCGCGCTGACGAAACACGTTGATCCGGAAGCGTCCCAGCTCGGCCTTGCCGTAGGCGAAGTCGGCTTCGTTCATCTCGCGGAACTCGGCGGCGGCGCGCTGCGTGAAGATCGACTGGGCGTACTCCTCGGTGTCGTTGGGCATCAACATCGGGAGGCTCGTCGGGTGGAGCTCGCCGTCGATGCGCATGACCGGGGGCGATCCAACCTTGAGGTGCAAGTCGGAAGCGCCGACTTCGATCATTTTCTTCAACAAGTCGTCGAGGTCAGCCGACACGGGGTCCTCCAGCAAGTGAACTTCGATACCTTCATCGGCCGGCGAAGCAGACGACTTGACGGTTACGTGGCGGTACCTACAACAACCAATACGGCGATTGCGCCTGCACGACCAGGTCGAGAATCCGCCACGCATCGGTCGGTGAGAACACCTGCTCGTACGCGCCGGGTTCCAAACCGGCCGTTCCATCGAGCGTTGCGGCGACCGAGGAACGCACCGCACCCGTGTCATAGCCGCCTTCGAGGAAGAAGATCGTTCGCTGGGCGGGTACGACCGATGCGAGCTGGCTCGCCATCGTCTGGTAGTCGCCGGCCACCAGCATCCCGTCGGCGAGCGGGTCGAGGCGGTGTGCGTCGTACCCCGCCGACACCAACAGCCAATCCGGCTCGAACTGGCGAAGAACGGGCCCGATCACCCGATCGAACGCAGCCGCATAGACGTCGCCTCCCGTGCCGGCCGGCAACGGCAGATTGACCGTGGTTCCAGCTCCAGGGCCGTACCCCACTTCGTCGATCCACCCGGTGCCCGGATAGAAGGGGTATTGATGGGTCGACACATACAGCACGGATTCATCGTCGTTGAACACCACTTGCGTGCCGTTCCCGTGGTGGACGTCCCAGTCGACGATCGCGACACGCTCTCCGGCACGATCGAGCATCCGGGCGACGATCGCCACGTTGTTGAACAGACAGAACCCCATCGCCTGGTTCACGAGTGCGTGGTGTCCAGGAGGTCGAACGGCGAGAAAGGCGACGTCTTCGACCCCTCCACGCAGTCGCTCCACCGCCAACACGCCGGAACCCGCCGATCGGAGCGCCGCTTCCCAGCTGTCGGTCACCGCATACGTGTCGGCATCGAGCTGACCGCCGCCCGAAGCACAGAACTTCTCGATGGCGTCGATGTACTCACTGCTGTGCACGAGCTCCAGCAGCGATCTCTCGATGATGGGCGCCTCGACTTCGTGGACCTCGTGCGACGTGTCTCGCACTCCATCGATGGCGGCCGTCAGACGCTCTGGCCGCTCCGGATGCCACAGGCCGGACCGATGCTCGAAACAGACAGGATGGGTCACCAGGAGCGTCCGCATGGCGCCACTCTCGCACACTGACCTGGCAGGATCGAGTTCGCCTCGTAGAGTGCGACCCGAAGGAGGATCGTGCCCGTCACCATTCGCGGAACCTGGCCCGGAGCGCTGACGCTACGGAGCGGTTGGAACAAGGCGAACGCGCGCCCGTGGAACGATGACACGCCCATGGCAATGCTCCGGGTGGTGCGGGGCAGTTCGCCGTTTCTGAGAGCGGCAACCGACGAGCTGATCGCGTCGTGCCGTGAGCACCCCCAGGCTCCGATCGAGGCCGTCGTATCGCCTCCACTTCCCCCCACCGGCCTCAGGATCTGGACGGAGGCGGGCTACGACCGGTGGCTCGACCTGGACTTATACACGCGCGATCTGGCGGCTCCGATCGGCGAACCACGGCATGTCATCGAAACGGGCACAAAAGAGGACTGGCCGCGCGCCATCGACATCGACCGGCGGTCGTTCGACGACCTGTGGCGGCTCGGACCTCTCGGTCTCGACGAGGCGAGGCAGGCCACTCCGAAGAACATCTTTCTCGTCCACCGATCCGACGGTGAGATGGTCGGGTTTGCGATCGCGGGCGCCGGCTCGACCGTGTCGTATTTGCAGCGTGTGGCGGTCGATCCGGTCCACCAAGGCCACGGGTACGGCCGGTCGCTGGTGCGCGCCGCCCTCCAGTGGGGTCGGGCGAACGGAGCCAAGACGATGCTCTTGAACACACAGCCCGAGAACCAAGTGGCGGCACGCCTCTATATGACAACCGGGTTCCATCGTCTCCCCGGTGGTCTGCGCATCGTTCAGCGCTCCGCCGGCTGATGCCTCCCACCCTCCCCGACCGTTACCGATTGGAGGTTCGACTTGGCGACGACGAGGACGTCGAGGAGTGGCTGGCCACCGACACCGCACTCGACCGGCCGGTGCTCCTGAGATATGTGGAGGCTGGGGCCGGCCAGGCTCGCTGCGACGCCTTCCTCGACCACGTGCGCGCCGCGGCGGCCGTTCCTCACACCCACATGGCGGCCGTGTACGCCGCAGGCGAACTCGACGGCTCGGCCTACTCGATCAGCGAGTGGACGGGGGGCATGACACTGGCCAACCGCATCCGGGCCCACGAGGGCGTCCCGGCCGAAGAGTTTCTGCCGAATGCGAGCGGTCTGGCCGATGCGCTGGCAGCCGTCCACGCGGCCGGACATGTCCACGGTTCCATCGACCCCGACGTCATCCAGTTCTCGGCAGCTCACCCCGCCAAGCTCGGAGGCTGGGGCCGCGCCAGGCGTTGGCGTGACCCCGATGGCGATGTCAAAGCCCTGGCGGCGACTTTGGAGACCACCCTGACCGGCCGAGAGCCGGGCGCGGTGCCGCCGTCACAAGTCGTCGACCGGATCAGCCCCATGGTCGATCGGGCACTCGCCGACGCCCGGTCCGGACGCCTCGATGCCGAAGGCCTGGCGGATGCCCTGCGAGCAGCGCCGCTACAGCGAGCCCGCACCGCCCCGGCGGCAGGATGGACCTGGCGGTGGGTGCTGCCGGCCATCGCGCTCGTCGTAGCGGCCGGCATCCTGGTGGCGCTCGGTTCGGCTCTCATCCAGTCGGGCGATCGCGCCCTCCCCCGGCCGGGAACCAACACCACCCGCCCCGGCGTAGCAGCCGGCCCCACCACCACGACACGTGAAGGGACCGCGGTCACCACGCCGCCCAGCCAAGACGTGCGCGTGTCGATCCAACGGGCCATCGCATACGATCCGTTCGGCTCGGACGGTGAGCATGACGACCTAGCTCCCAACGCCATCGACGGCGACTTCGCCACGGCGTGGCGGACGGAGGGCTACTTCGACCCGCTTCCGCTCCTCAAGCCAGGTGTCGGCTTGGCGCTCGAAGTGACGGGACCGGCCGAAGCCATCGAACTGTCGGGAATCCCCTCGGGAACGGAGTTCGAACTGCGTTGGGCGCCGACGCTTCCCGCCGACTTCGGTGCCTGGACCGTTGTGTCGACGGGGACGGTGCGGGCCTCGCAGACGCTCATCGAGTTCCCGGCTCGAGACGGTGGCGTCTGGCTGGTCTGGTTGGTCGACCTGCCCGCCAACGAAGAGGGCACCTATCGATCGACCATCGCCGAAGTACGCTTCCGGCCATGACTGCCAGTCGCTCGACCGAAGATCTGGCGCTCGTCCAGAAGTTCTTGGCCGGTGACCAACGGGCCTTCCATGACCTCATGTCGGCCCATGAAGACCGCGTGTTCTCCATCTGTCTGCGCATCATGCGGAACCGCGAACACGCGCTCGACGCGACGCAAGAGACGTTCGTCAAGGTGTTCCGGAGGGCAGACCGATTCACCGGGGAATCCGCGTTTTCGACGTGGCTGTATCGGGTCACCGTGAACACGTGTTACGACCAGCTCAGAAAGCTGAAACGCCGCCACGCCGACCCACTTCCCGAAACCAACGACCCGGCGGATCCGACCGTCGATGACCAGCTCACCGCGGTCGAGTTGCGCCCGGACCTTCACGCCGCCCTCGAAACGTTGCCCGACGAGTTCCGTGCGGCGGTCGTCCTCAGCGACCTCGAGGGCCTGCCGCTCGCCGATGTGGCGGAGATCCTCGGCGTCCCGGTCGGAACCGTGAAATCCCGAGTCTTCCGGGGTCGGCGCCTCATGGCAGCAGAACTCCGGAACCGAATCAGTCCCGACGAGCGTCAGAGAGACGAACATGCATGACCACGATCTCGATCTGATTGCCGCCTATGCCGAACGCGTCCTCGTGGGCGATGCAGATCCCTCCGATCCGGCGGCGGGGCTCGTCGACTCGTGCGCCGAGTGTCGGACCGAGTACGACGATCAGCGAACCGTTCTGGCGTTGCTCGATGGTGCTGGACCTGCGTCGCTCACCGAGATCGAACGAGCGCGCTTGCATCGCAGCTTCGACGCGGCGGTCACTCCCCCGGCTTCCGCCGGCCGCTGGCTCCGCTGGGTTCCCGCCACGGCAGTCGCGGTCGTGGCATTGGCCTTCATCGGGGTCGGCGGTCTCCTGAACCTCGGATCCGGCGACACCGCCTCCGATGCGTTCGATATCGCCGCGGAATCGACCGCCGACACCATGGCCACCCTGGCGGTCACCGAACCCACCGAGGCGGCGATGGACGCCGCGGCCGGGGCCGCCCCCGCCGCCGACGATGGTGGTTCGTTCTATTTCCGAGCCGACGGGGGCATGACACCCATCGCAGACATCGGCTCGGTGTCGGAATCGGAGTTGGACATGCTCCTCGGCGACGGCCTCATCCGTCAGCAGGCGCTCACCGAAGACGCCGGCAACGCGTTGGGAGCGGCACGGTCAGCCTGGACGATCGCCGATCTCGAATGTCTCGACGACGGTGTGCGGGCCCTGCGCGAGGAACCCACGTTCATCGGACTCGGCGACATCAAGGGGACGGCGTTCGAGCTCTATGCCACCGAACGCGACTCCGTTGTTCTCGAACCCCCGTCTTGTGACGTGGCCCGGCCCAGTGGGGAGTGACCCGACCACTGGCTAGGCTGTGCCGTCATGGAAGAGTTCGCAACGCGATTCGCCGACGCCCTCGAAAACACCGCACTCAAAGTGCGCTCGCTCACCGTCGATCGAGTCGATCGGGTACTCACACTCATCGCCCTCGGACTGGTAGCCGGCGTCCTGACGCTCGTCGCGCTGGTCTTCTTGATCGTGGCGCTGTTTCGCGTACTCGGGAACTACACGACCGTGGAAGGCGCCTACGCCATTCTCGGGGGATTATTCGTGATCGCCGGCGCGTTTGTCTGGGCGAAGCGAAACTCGGAACAGGATTCACAACATGGCTGAGAAGCTCATCATCATCGGTTCGGGCCCGGCGGGATACACCGCGGCGCTGTATGCGGCGCGCGCCGACCTCGCACCCCTGGTCTTCGAAGGCAGCCAGCGCGGCGGCCAGCTGATGATCACCACCGACGTCGAGAACTACCCGGGCTTTCCCGACGGCATCATGGGCCCCGAACTGATGGAGCAGTTCCGCAAGCAAGCGGAACGATTTGGCGCCCGCCTCATCACCGCCGACGTCACCAAGGTCGATTTCTCGGCCCGGCCCTTCAAAGTGTGGGAAGGCGCCGACGTCTACGAAGCCGAAACGGTGATCGTCGCCACCGGCGCGTCCGCTCGATGGCTGGGAATCCCCGGAGAGGAGCGCCTGACCGGCCGCGGCGTGTCCGCGTGTGCGACCTGCGACGGCTTCTTCTTCCGCGACAAGGAACTCCTCGTCGTCGGCGGGGGCGATTCGGCCATGGAGGAAGCGCTGTTCCTCACCAAGTTCGCATCGAAGGTCACGATCGTGCATCGCCGCGACGAGTTCCGCGCCTCGCGGATCATGGCCACTCGCGCCATCGAGCACGAAAAGATCGAAGTCCTCTGGAACACCACGGTCGTGGAGATCCTCGGCCAGGACAGCGTCGAAGGCGCCGTCCTACAGGACACCGTCACAGGTGAAACACGATCCGTCACGACCGACGGCGTGTTCGTCGCCATCGGCCACGATCCGAATACCGGCATTTTTCAGGGCGAACTGGCGTTGGATGACAACGAATACGTACTCGTCGAGAACCCTTCGACCGCGACGTCGGTCGAGGGAGTCTTCGCAGCCGGCGACGTCGCCGATCACGTGTATCGTCAGGCGATCACGGCGGCAGGGACCGGTTGCCGCGCCGCCATCGACGCCGAGCGGTGGCTCGAAGGATAAGGAGCTTTCATGGCCGACAACATGCTGACCATCACCGACGACACCTTCAACGATGTCATTTCCGGATCCGACCCGGTTCTGGTGGACTTCTGGGCCGAATGGTGTGGTCCGTGCAAGATGATCGCTCCGGTCCTCGATGAGATCGCCGGTGAGTATCCCGACAAGATCTCCATCGGCAAGTTGAACATCGACGAGAACCCGCAATCGGCTGCCAACAGCGATGTCATGAGCATCCCGACCATGATCGTCTACAAGGACGGGGTCGAGATGAAGCGCATCGTCGGAGCCCGCCGCAAGGACGATCTCGTCAAGGAACTGGCCGACTACCTCGGCTAGTGCGGCTCTATCGAGTCGGAGATTCAGGGGAGCCGGTCCGGGACATCCAGGGCCGGCTTTCTGCACTCGGCTTCGACTTCGCTCCTGATCACTTGGGCGAGTTCGATGCCGGAACGCGCGCCGCGGTGATCGCTTTCCAATCCGCTCGGTCGCTCGATCCTGACGGCATCGTCGGCCCCGATACGTGGCGAAGCCTCTACGAAGCGGGGTTTACGCTGGGCGACCGAATCCTCTTCCGCCGCTCACCCATGATGCGTGGCGACGACGTTGCCGACCTGCAACGCCGTCTCAACGACCTCGGGTTCGACGCCGACAAGGTCGATGGCATCTTCGGTCCCCTCACGCACCGTGCCCTTCTCGACTTCCAGGCCAATCGCGGCATGGCCGAAGACGGCGTGGCCGGTCCGCTGGTGATCCGGGAGTTGGTCGCCATCACCCGGGGAGATCCGGCGGCCGGGCGGGAACGGGTCCGTGAGCGCGAGTGGATGCGCCGGCTTCCGACGACGATCGTTGGGGCGCGCATCTATGTGGACCCGGCCGGCCCGGATGACGCACAGCGCGCGACGATGTGGACGGTCGGCACCGCACTGCAACGGAGCTTCCAGATTTTAGGAGGCATTCCCTTGCTCTCTCGCGGCGTGGACATCTACCCGCCGGCGCCGATACGGGCCAGACGAGCCAATCGCCTGGGCGCCCACTTGGCCGTCTCTCTGACCGCACCCGCCGACGAGGAATCGCGGATCTACTTTTTCCGTTCGCATCACAGCCATTCGGAGGCTGGAGCTCTGTTGGCCCAGTGTGTCGGCGAACGGTTGGGGCTCGATTCGACTGGACGGGCCTCGGCGATGTTGAAGAACACCCGGGCGCCCGCCATCGTCATCGCAGCCGAGCTATCCGAGGTGCAGGTCGAACCCATCACACAAGGGTTCCAGGATTTCTTCGGTCGGGCAGCCGCCGAGTTTCAGCCGTAGAACGTGCGGTAGATCCGTTCGAGGTCCTCGAGCGAGCCGAAGCCGATGACGATCTTGCCTTTGTTGGACCGGTATTTGATGTCGACGGGTGCATCGAGCCGGTCCTGGAGGCGATGCTCCAATTCGATGATGGCCGCAGGCCGTACTTCGGTCAGTTTGGGCTTTGCCTGCGGCATCTCGCCCGCTTCGGAGCGTGCTCGAACGGCGTCCTCGACCTGACGAACCGACCAACCTTCTTCTGCTGCGCGCCGGCCGACGTGCTCCGCATACGCGAGGTCTTCCAAGCCCAACAACGCCCGAGCGTGACCGGCGGATAGCTCCCCACGCTCCAGCATCCCTTGGATCGCAGCTGGTAGACCGAGCAGCCGGAGCGAGTTCGAGACGGCCGATCGGCTCTTCCCGACTCGGTCGCCAATCTCTTGATGGGTTAACCCAAAATCTTCCATAAGTTGTTGGTAGGCCGCAGCTTCCTCGAGCGGTCCGAGATCTTCCCGCTGCAGGTTCTCGATGAGGGCCTGGGTCAAAGAGGACTGATCATCTTCGACCGGCCGGATGACGGCCGGCACCTCCGCCAGGCCCAACTCACGGGCCGCCCGGAGCCGCCGCTCCCCCGCCACCAACACAAAACCCTCATCGGTCTCGGTCACCACGAGGGGTTGGAGGATCCCAACCTCCCTGATCGACGCAGCCAACGACGCGAGGCTCTCAGGGTCGAACAGGGTCCTGGGCTGCTGAGGGTTGGGCTTGATCGAGGAGACCGCCACCATGGCGAATTGCTTCGGCTCTTGTTCGGCCTGCGGGATGAGGGCTTCCAACCCGCGTCCGAGTCCGCTCCTACGGGTGCCTGCCATGGTGTTCCTCCTACGCTTCGTCCCGGCCGTGGCGGCGGCGGAACTCCCGTCCCAACTCCCGGTAGGCGATGGCTCCGCGGCTCATCGGATCAAACGCTTCAATGGGCTCACCGTACGAAGGTGCCTCAGAGAGACGCACCGACCTCGGGATGACCGTCCGATACGTCCGATCACCGAAGTAGTCGCGCACCTGGCCCGCTACGTCGGCCGACAGCTTGGTACGGGCATCGTACATCGTAAGGATGACCCCTCCGACCTCGAGTTCGGGATTCAGGTTTGCGTGGACCAGCTCGACGTTCCTCAGCAGCTGGCTGAGGCCCTCGAGGGCGTAGTACTCGCACTGGATGGGGATGAGTACCTCGTCGGCGGCCGCCAAGGCGTTGATCGTGAGGAGCCCGAGCGACGGCGGGCAATCGACGAGAACGAAATCATATTCGCCCTCCACCGCCTTCAGCGCGCTCTTCAGTCGCTGCTCGCGGCTGAACACGGAGACCAGTTCGATTTCGGCGCCTGCCAGGTCGATCGTCGCCGGCAACACATGCAGGTCGCGTACGCTGGTGGGTTCGATCACATCTTCGATCGGCGCATCCTGCAGAAGGACGTCGTACACCGATTGATCGACTCCGGAACGGTCGATTCCCAGTCCTGACGTGGCATTTCCCTGCGGGTCCAAGTCGATGAGAAGGATCCGTTCACCCTGAAACGCCAATGCAGCTGCCAAGTTGATAGAGGTTGTGGACTTGCCGACGCCGCCCTTCTGGTTGGCGAGGGCCACGATCCAACTCTTGCGATCACTCACGTCTGGTCCATGATAAGCAGCCAAGCGGGCGGGTCAAGCATCTCGACGACTTCGATCCGCGCGTCGAGACCTGCGGCCGACGCCACATCGACGATGGAAGGGTCCGGCGGTTGAGATCTGCTCAGCGCAACGACAGCCCGGCCCCCGGATGACAGGTGGTCGGCGGCGAAGGCCACCGCACGAGGCGGAGGAAACACCGCCCTCATGACCATCGCATCGAGGGCGAGATCGATGTGATCGACATCGGTCTGCAGAATCCGAAGATTGTCGAGTTCGAGCATTCTCGAGATCCTCCGCAGGAGCCTCGTCCTACGACCCGACCGATCGACGAGTTCCACGGCCGTGCTTGGCCAGATGATGGCCAACACCAGACCGGGCAGCCCCGCGCCGGTCCCGATGTCCGTCAGGTTCGCCGGGGCGGTGTCCCACGCCGTGGCAAACGCCAAGGAGTCCAAAATGTGGCGGTTCCACACGTCTTCCGACGGACCGATGGCGCCTGCCGCGACGCCCTCGGTCTCCAGCCAGGTCGCGAATCGACTGAGCTGGTCGAAAGCACTCTCGCGAATCGGACCACCGATGATCTGGGTGAGGTCGGCGCGCTGTGACACAGGAGCAGTGTAGGGATCGTTTCACGTGAAACGCGACGCATGCTGTTCCACGTGAAACGGGACCCTCTCGGGTCCCGTTTCTCTCTGACTCACGCCCTTCGTCGGCTCACTCGGGTGAGATGACCACGCTCCGACGGGGCTCCTCGCCTTCCGAATACGAGCGGACCCCGTCGAGCTCGGCGATGGCGTCGTGGATGACCTTGCGATCCGCCGAATTCATGGGCTCCAGCATGATCTCGGCGCCTTCATCTTTGACCTGATCCGCCAGCCGCCCCGCGTAGATGGCGAGGGCCTCCCGACGTCGCTCTCCGTAGCCTGCGATGTCCAGACGGAGGCGCACATTGTCTCGTGTCTGTCGCTGTACGACCGTACGGCTCAGTTCGAGCACGGACTGCATGATCACGGCTTTCTGACCGACCAGTGCCTCGGTCTGCTGACCGTCGACGGTGGCGATCACGATGTCTTCATCGGCCTTGACGTTGACATCTCCCTCGAGCCCAAATGCATCCAGCAGGCCGACGAGGAAGTCCTTGACCACGACGGCTTGTTCTTCTCGGTTCACAGGCTGCTCCTCTTGCTTGGGCCGCTCCTGCTTGGGAGCATCGGATTGACGCGGCTGGCGTGACTTCTTGTCGCCGCCTTGCGATCTCTGACGGCCGTTCTGCTGTCGACCGGCGTTCTGGCGGCTGCCAGGCTGGCCTCGGTCCTGTGAGCCTCCCTGCTGCGGCTGGTCGCCGCCCTTGCCGCCCCGCCGGCGGCGGCGCTTCTTACCCGCCGGCCTCGGCTTGACCTGGACAACGGCATCTCTACCACCGAAGCCGAGAAAGCCCTTTTCCGGCTCTTGAATGACCTTGATCTCGGCTTTCTCGGTCGAATCGAGACCGAGTTCTTCAAGCGCAGCGGCAACCGCCACATCGACGGAGCGCCCGCGCACCTCTACCCATTCCACTGCTATCTCCTCCTGCGCCGGTTGCGCTTCTTGGCGGAACCCTGCGGCTTCTTGGGCGCCGCCGGGGTGTCGGTCGCAGGTTTCGCCTCTGTGGCCGACGGGGGAGTGGGCCGCCCGTCGATCTTGTAGATGACTGCCTGCTGTCCAAATCGGAACAGGTTCGATGTTGCCCAGTACACGATGAGGCCGGCCTGGAACTGCACCGCGATGACGCCGAAAATGACCGGCATGAACTTCGTGACGTTCTGCATGGTCTGGGCCTGCGGGTTGGATGTGTCCTGACCTATCTGCGCCTGGACCTGCTGGAAGTACTGAGCACCGATCATGATGAGAATCGCAAGGGCGTAGGGGAGCACGGCCAAGAACCCGCGGCCCCAGGCCTGTATCGGGGTCTCGACGAGGTCCATACCCAAGAAGCCGGTTCGACCGGCGGCGATGGCATTTGCCAGTGCGGAGCCGTCGGGCATGAACTGTTCGGGTTCACGCAGCATCCGGAACAACGCAAACCAGATGGGCATCTGCACCAACATCGGTCCCAGACAGCCGCCCGGAGTGGCCCCGGTCTCCCGCTGGACCTTGACGAGTTCCTTCTGCATGGTCTGCGGGTCGTCCTTGTACTTCGCCTGCAATTCGCGGATTTGCGGCTGGATCGCAGCGAAAGCGCGACTGGCGCGAGTCTGCTTCAACGTGAGAGGAAACAGGATGATGTTGATGAGCAACGTCAACAGAATGACCGAAATGCCAATATTTGGCACGAACTCGTAGAAGAAGGCGAGGGCAGCCGCCAGAGGTGCGGCGATTGCTTCCAAGATGGCATTCATCGGGCTTCTTCCTTTTCTGGTACGGGGTCATAACCGCCGTCGACGAAGGGGTGACAGCGGGCGATGCGCTTGGCGCCGAGGGAGATCCCTCGTAGGACGCCGAATCGGCCGATCGCCTCGTATGCGTAGCGGGAGCAGGTGGGCTGGTAACGGCAGTTCTTCCCCAAGAGCGGAGATACCAAATATTGGTAAACGCGGATCAAACGCTGCGCGACGCGTGCCGACCACGTCGGGCGTGGTTCAACGGCGAGCATCATCGCACACCTCTTCGATCCATCCGACGACCTGCGAATACGGCACAGTTACGACCTCGGGCGAGGCAACGAAGATGATGTCCGCCTGCGGGAGGGCCACGCCGCGCACCGCCTCGCGTAGCCGGCGCTTGGCACGGTTCCGCGCCACGGCCGAGCCAACCCGTCGGCCGGCGACGAAGCCGACCGAGGGCTGGATGGCAGCGGGGGAAGCAGCGATCATGAGGACACCGCCGGCACGATGGCGCCGGCCGGTGCGATACACACGGTCGAATGCTGAGCGGCCACGGAGCGCTGGCCGCCGTTCAGGCAGCGAGTCGCGAGCGGCCTTTGGCACGACGCCGCTTCAACACGGCACGCCCGGCGCGGGTACGCATCTTGTTTCGGAATCCGTGTTTCCGCTTGCGGCGGCGCACGTTGGGCTGGTAGGTCCGTTTCATGGGGAAACTCCTGCGAGGCGAGGTACCAAGGAGGTTACGGAATCGTTCACAACCTTGTCAAAGGCCAGACCGGCATCGAGGGGCTCACGGCAACTCGTTGTGACAGCAAAGCCGCGAAGAATTCTCCTAGGCCGCGAAAAGTGGCGTGTGGGTCGATCGACCCAGTAGCCGTTTCGTGTCGCGAAATCCAAGCTTCCGAGCGGCCGCTTGACCAGGCATTTCGCGACTTCGCGACCAGCCTTGCACCCGATTACCGCGCGATTTGCCGCTCTTGAAGCGTTCGAAACCGCCGTCCTACACTCGGCGAGCCGCTGAACCACAGCATCTCACTTCCTCGAAGCAGAGGTTTGGCGCGTCCGCCTCGAGCATGGTGCTCGAGCAGATGTCCACATCGTGTGGATATCTCTGTGGACAGTTAACAGCACAGGAGGGACCGGGTTGTCACAGACGACCACAACGGATTGGGATGTATTCCGAGACACCGTTCGATCGAAGGTTTCTCCCGTCACCTGGCAGACCTGGCTCGCCGCACTCGAGGACGCCGGATCCGACGATTCGACCGTTCGGCTCTCGGCTCCCAGCGAATTCCACCTCCGATGGGTCATGGACAAGCACGTCGATGTCCTGCGCGATTCGGCGCGGCGCGTCTATGGCGAGACCACCGAGATCAGCATCAGCGCCGCCGAGCCCGAACACCGGGACTGGCCGCACGATGAGGAACCTGTCGAAGAGACTCCGATCCCGCCGCCCGTCGTCCCCCGGGCCGAGCAACCAGCTTCCAAGAGCAGCCGGCTGCTGGCTCGCTACACCTTCGACCACTTCGTCGTTGGCCCGTCGAATCGGTTTGCGCACGCCGCGGCCATGGCGGTGGCAGAGCAACCAGGACTGCACTACAACCCCTTGTTCATCTACGGGGCGGCTGGGCTCGGCAAGACCCATCTGCTGAACGCCGTTGGCCATCATGCGCTCGAACTGAATCCGACGTACGTCGTTCGGTATGTGTCCTCGGAGAACTTCTTCAACGAGTTCATCGACGGCATCCGCCGCAAGCGGATGGACGAGTTCAAGGACCGGTATCGAACCATCGACGTGCTGTTGCTCGATGATGTGCAGTTCTTCGAAGGCAAGGAACAGATCCTCGAGGAGTTCTTCCACACGTTCAACAGCCTGTACGAGTCCGGCAAGCAGATGGTCATCAGTTCGGACCGTCACCCCCGCAACCTCGCGTCGCTCGAAGATCGACTCCGGTCCCGGTTCGAATGGGGTCTCCTCACCGACATCCAGGCACCCGATGTCGAAACCCGGCTCGCCATTCTTCGCAAGAACACCGAGGGCACGCCCCATGAGTTTCCTCTCGACGTGCTGGAGTTCATCGCGCATCACGTCGAGGACAACATCCGAGAGTTGGAGGGAGCGCTCACTCGCGTCACCGCGTACGCCACGCTCCACCGGGAGACGATCGACCTCACGATGGCCCAAGACGTCCTGCAGGACCTCGTCCCGACCGCCGCCGTTCGACCCGTCACCCCGAGCGACATCCTGCTCACGACCGCCGCTTCGTTCGGTTTCTCCACCGACGAAGTCTGCGGTCCGTCCCGACGAGCGCCGCTCGTGCGCGCTCGCCAGGTCGGCATGTACCTGGTCCGTGAACACACCGACCTCTCCCTGCCGAAGATCGGCAACCTGTTCGGAGGACGCGATCACACCACCGTGATGCACGCCATCGAGAAGGTCAAAGGCCTCATGAGGACCGATCACGAGGTCTTCGATCAGGTGACGGCTCTGTCCCAAAACCTGAGGACAACCGCCTGATGATCCACACGCTCTCCACACCGTCCCGGAGGGGGCGGTGGACAACCTCGACGCCCTCCACAGGCACTGTGGATTCCGATCTGCTCCTGACCAGGGGTTTTGTGGAGTTGTCCACGATCCACAGTGCCTACTACTCCTACTACCGTTTGCATTAAGAAAGACAGAAGAAGAAGGGTTGGCTGTCCTGTGCGTATCCGAGCTGAACGAGACGATCTAGCGGATGTCTTCTCCCGCGCCAACCGTGGCGTCGGGTTGCGTTCCGCTCTTCCCATTCTGACCGGCGTCCTCTGTGAGGTCACCGGTAGCACGCTGCAGGTCACGGGCACCGATCTGGAGATCACCGTCCGAACCACGACCGAGGTCGAGGTGATGGACGAGGGGAGTGTGGTGATCCCTGCCAAGATCGTCTCGGAGGCCATCAAGAAGATGCCGGAGGGAGCCGTCACGCTGTCGTCGGCAGACGGTGAGATCGAGATCTCCGGGCGAGGCCCAAAGTTCAGCCTGCGCGAGCTCCCGGTGGACGAGTTTCCTCAGTTGCCAGAAGTCAGCCTCGAAGGGGCGTCGAATGTCGATGGCGACGAACTGGCCGGCGCAGTTGCCCAGGTGACGATCGCCGCTTCCACCGACGCGGCGCGGCCGATCCTCACCGGCGTGCTGATCGAACACGACGACGACGGACTGCGCCTGGTAGCCACCGATTCGTACCGGCTGGCGGTCCGCTCGCTTCCGGGGGTCGAGATCGGTGGTTCGGGATTGATACCGGCTCGGGGTCTGCGCGAGTTGGCGCGCACGATCGGGTCCTCGAAGGTCCAGGTGGCCATTCCGGGTCGGGAAGCGAAGTTCGCCTCGGATCGCGGCAGTCTCACCCTGCGCATGATCGAAGGCACGTTCCCGAACTACCGCCAGTTGTTGCCTGATTCGTACCCGAACACGATGGTGCTCTCGAAGGCCTCGCTGTTGGAGGCCCTCGGACGCGCGTCACTGGTGGCCGAAGACCACATCCCGGTGCGGTTGAAGCTGGCCGAGGGCGGCGTCGAGGTCACGGTGATTCGGCAGGACGTCGGTGGAGAAGTCGAGCACATCTCCGGGACCTATTCCGGTGAGACCGATGAAGTGCTCATCGCCTTCAACCCTCGCTATCTCACGGACGGTGTGTCGGCCATCGATGCCGACGAGATCGAGATCCACGTGGTCGACGGTCTGAAGCCGAGCGTGATTCGAGGCGTCGGCAAGCCCGAGTTCACCTACTTGCTGATGCCTGTTCGCGTGGCGTGAACCTCGACTGGCTCGATCTCACCGGATTCCGGTCGTATGACGAGATCCGGTTCGAGCCGAACCGAGATGTCAACGTGCTCGTCGGCGCGAATGGGGCCGGCAAGACCAATCTCCTCGAGGCGATCGCCTATCTCGGCTCCCTGAAGAGTTTCCGGAGTGTCCCCGACACGGCCCTCGTAGCCACCGATGCCGAGGCCGCCATCGTGCGCGGTGAGGTCTCGAGCGGCGACCGGACGTCGCTCATCGAGATCGAGCTGCCGGTCTCGGGACGGCGCCGGGTCCAGGTGAACCGGCAGCGGCTGGGTCGTTCCGCCGACATGCTCGGTCACCTGCGGATCGTGGTGTTCCTGCCAGACGACCTCGACATCGTCAAACGCGGACCGGCGTTGCGGCGAGCTTTCTTCGATGATCTCGCCGTGCAGCTCTGGCCGGCCTCCTACCTCGATCAGCAGGAGTTCGAAAAGATCCTCCGCCAGCGCAACTCGCTGCTGAGGATGCACGGCCGAGATGCCGACACCACGACGTTGACGGTCTGGAACGAGAGATTGTCACAGGCGGGCGCAAAGGTGATGGACCGGCGGGCGCGAGCGAGCGCCGCCCTGTCCCACGGAGTGAGCCGTGCGTACCGTCATCTGTCTGGATCCGCCACCGAGGTGCATGTCGACTATGCGTCGACATGGGGTGCGCAACTGGACCCGAGCGTTTCCATCAGCGAACGGGAGGCGCGACTGTGGGCGGCGTTGGAGGCATCGGATCGCGAAGACCGAGATCGTCGGGTCACGACGCGCGGTCCGCACCGCGACGAGCCCGTGCTGTACCTCGATGCCCGGCCGGCTCGCACGCACGCCAGCCAAGGAGAGCAGCGGTCCCTCGTGTTGTCGATGCGGTTGGCCGCCCACCAGGCGATCGCCGACGCGGCCGGCGAAGCACCCGTACTCGTCCTCGACGACGTGTTCTCAGAACTCGACATGGACCGCGCTCAGGCTCTCGCCGCGGCGCTCCCCGTTGCCCAGACGTACATCTCCACCGCCCGCTTCGAAGAGGTCCCGGTGGCGGGTCATCGGTGGGAGATATCGGAGGGGAAGATCCGATGAACGACCTCGAGGGCATCGGCGGACCGCTCAGGCACGCTCTGCGACGTCTGGGACTCACCGACGTCGAGCAGTTCCTGCGCCTCGCGAACCACTGGGACGAGGTGGCCGGACCGCCCTGGGCCGGGGCGACACAGCCGCTCATGTTGCAGGATGGACAGCTGATCGTGGAAGCGGCTCAATTGGCCGCGGTCCGGATGTTGCGATACGCCACGGGCGATCTGCAGCGCCGCCTCGACGACTTCCTGGGCGTTGGCGAGGTCAAAACCATCCGAGTGATCGGCCCTGCCTGAAAAGCCCGAGAAATCAGCGTATTCGAGGGACCTCGAGGCCTCGATGGGCTTGGGGTAAACCCGGTCTGCGGCTAAACTTACAGGCATGTAAGAACGCTCCGGTACCGCACGCGCCGACCGTGTCGCCGTCGAGCACCGTTCTGAACGAAGGAGCCTCGTGACCGCTGCCAATCCGAGCCATTACGACTCGTCCGACATCACCGTTCTCGAGGGTCTCGAGCCGGTTCGGAAGCGTCCCGGTATGTACATCGGGTCGACGGGTCCACGCGGCCTCCATCACCTCATCTGGGAGGTAGTCGACAACGCGGTCGACGAGGCGATGGCCGGCTACTGCGACCGGATCGAGGTGACCCTCCTGGCGGATGGAGGAGTCCGCGTCGTCGACAACGGTCGTGGGATTCCCGTCGACAAACACAAGTCCACCAAGCAGTCGGCTTTGACGACGGTGTTGACGACGTTGCACGCCGGCGGCAAGTTCGAATCCGGCGCGTACACCGTGTCCGGCGGGCTCCACGGTGTCGGTGTCTCCGTCGTGAATGCCCTGTCGACGCGCCTCGACGCCGAGGTTCGTCGTGACGGATACATCTGGACGCAGAGCTTCGAGCTCGGCGCCCCGATCGGCCCGGTGAAGAAGGGCAAAGAGGTCAAGAAGACGGGTACGTCCATCACGTTCTGGCCGTCGCCCAAGACTTTCACCGAGACGACCGACTTCAACTACACGACCGTTGCGTCACGCCTGCGCGAGATGGCCTTCTTGAACAAGGGCGTCGAGATCAAGCTGTTCGACGAGCGGGGCGAGGAGCCGGTGGAAGACGTCTTCTTGTACAAGCAGGGTCTCATCGACTTCGTGAAGCACCTCAACTCGTCCCGCGAGCCGGTGAATGGTCGCATCATCCACTTCGAGGACGAAGCCGACGACCACGAACTCGACATCGCGATGCAGTGGACGACCACCTACACCGAAACGGTGCTGACCTTCGCCAACAACATCAACACCCACGAGGGCGGGACACACGAAGAGGGCTTCCGCACCGCTCTGACCCGTGCGATCAACGAATTCGCCCGTGCGAAGGGAATTCTCAAGGACAAGGACGACAACTTCGGCGGCGAGGACGTCCGTGAGGGCCTGACGGCAGTCGTATCGGTGAAGGTGCGAGAACCCCAGTTCGAAGGCCAGACGAAGACGAAGCTCGGCAACACCGAGATCCGGTCGTTCGTGACCAAGTCGCTGAATCGGGTGCTGCCTGAGTGGCTGGAGCGCAACAGCACCGAGGGGCGCCGCATCGCCGACAAGTGCTTGCAGGCGCAGAAGGCACGGCAGGCGGCCCGCAAGGCCCGTGACCTGACCCGCCGGAAGACGGCGCTGGAGTCGG
Source organism: Acidimicrobiia bacterium (assembly GCA_041628225.1). GTDB lineage: Bacteria > Actinomycetota > Acidimicrobiia > Spongiisociales > JAENVV01 > JBFKPQ01. The sequence continues at coordinate 37,846 of JBFKPQ010000003.1, forward strand.
CGTCGCTGCCCGGAAAGCTCGCCGACTGCTCGTCGCGAAACGCCGACGAGTCGGAGCTCTTCATCGTCGAGGGCGACTCGGCTGCCGGACCGGCCAAGCAAGCGAGGAACTCCGAGTTTCAGGCCATTCTGCCCATCAGAGGCAAGATTCTGAACGTGGAGAAGGCACGGCTGGCCAAGGCCCTTCAGAACCAGGAGGTCCAAGGCATCATCACCGCGATGGGTACCGGCATCGGCGACGACTTCGACATCGACAACGCCCGGTATCACAAGGTGATCATGCTGGCCGACGCCGATGTTGACGGCGCGCACATCCGCACGTTGTTGCTCACGCTGTTCTTCCGCCATCTTCGGGGTCTCATCGAGGCCGGCTATGTGTACATCGCCGTCCCGCCGCTGTACCGCGTCAAGCTCGGCAAGGAAGTGCACTATCTGAAGGACGACGCAGCTCTCGAGGCGTTCAAGGCAGAACACCCGGGCCGCAAGATCTCGCCGAGCCGCTTCAAGGGTCTCGGTGAGATGAATGCCGACGAACTCTGGGAGTCGGCGATGGACCCCGCCACCCGCACGCTGGTGCGGGTCGAAATCGACGACGCAGCTCTCGCCAACGAAATGTTCGTGACGTTGATGGGTGACGACGTGGCGGCGCGCAAGACATACATCCAGCAGAACGCCAAAGACGTTCGCTTCCTCGACATCTAGGAGCGGTAGGTGGCAGACGAAACCCTCGAACATCCCGAGGTTCCCGAGATCGACATCGAACGGGAGATCTCCTCCTCGTTCCTCGACTACGCGATGTCCGTCATCGTGTCGCGTGCGCTTCCCGACGTCCGCGACGGCTTGAAGCCGGTGCAGCGCCGCATCATCTACGCCATGTTCGAGAACGGCATGAACGCCGGCTCACCACATCGGAAGTCCGCAGCCGTGGTGGGCGATGTCATGGCGAAGTACCACCCGCACGGGAACGATGCGATCTACGACGCGCTCGTCCGGATGGGTCAAGACTTCAGCCTGCGCTATCCGCTCGTCGACCCGCAAGGGAACTTCGGCACTCCCGACGACCCGCCGGCCGCCATGCGGTACACGGAGTCGCGCCTGTCCGCACTCGCCGCCTACCTGCTGTCGGACATTCGCGAAGACACGGTCGACTGGATCGAAAACTACTCCGGTGAGTACCTCCAACCCGAAGTGCTGCCGGCTCGCTTCCCCAACCTGATCGTGAACGGCTCCCAGGGAATCGCGGTCGGGATGGCCACCAACATGGCTCCCCACAACCTGGGTGAGGTCATCGATGCCGTGATGTACGCCATCGACAACCCGGATGCACCGGTCGAGGACTACCTGAAGATCGTCAAAGGCCCCGACTTTCCGACCGGCGCCTACATCGTCGGGACGCGCGGTGTGAAGGACGCTCTTCTGACGGGCCGCGGCTCCATCAAGATGCGCGCCGTCACCGACGTGCAGGAGGTCCGGAAGGGCAAGACCGCCATCGTGGTGACGGAGTTGCCGTATCAGGTATCGGCTGACCGGGTGATCGCGAAGATCGCCGACCTCGTCAACGACAAGCGGATCCCCGGTATCACGGACATTCGCAACGAGTCCAGTTCGCGGGTGGGAACCCGGATCGTCATCGACCTCCGCAAGGACGCCGTCCCTCAGGTCGTTCTGAACCAGCTGTTCAAGCTGACCCAGCTCCAAGACACGTTTGGCGTGAACAACGTGGCCCTCGTGGACGGAGTGCCCCGTACCCTCAACATCGCCGAGATGGTGGGGTATTACGTCGACCACCAGATGGAGGTCATCGAACGGCGGACGCAGTTCCGGCTCAAGAAGGCCAAGGACCGTGCTCACATCGTCGAAGGCCTCATCATCGCCGTCGACAACATCGACGAGGTCATCGCCATCATCCGGGGTTCCGACGACACGGAAGCGGCCCGCGACGCCCTCATGGCCCGGTTCGAGCTCTCGGAGGAACAGACCAAGGCGATCCTCGACATGCCGCTCCGCCGGCTCACCGCGCTCGAGGTCGACAAGCTCCGAACCGAATTCGCGGAACTCATGGCCCTCATCGAGGAACTAGAGGCGATCCTCGCCGACCCACAGAAGCGCCGGGATCTCATCAAGGATGAACTGACGGAGATCCAGGACAAGTTCGGTGACACGCGCCGGAGTCGCATCGTTCCCGACGAAGGCGATCTTTCTCTCGAGGACCTGATCGCCGACGACGAGCTGATCATCTCGGTCACGCAGTCGGGCTACGTGAAGTCGGTTCCAGCCAGCACGTACCGGTCGCAGGGTCGTGGCGGACGAGGCGTGAAAGCAGCCGAGGTACGACAGGACGACGTGCTCACGCACCTGTTGCACACCACGGCGCACGCCTACTTGTTGTTCTTCACGAACAAGGGCAAGGTCCACCGCGCCAAGGCGCACCAGATCCCGCGTCAGTCCCGCACTGCCAAAGGCGTACTTGCCCAATCGGTCCTGCCGCTCGAACCCGACGAGCGTATCGAGTCGATCGTCGACACCAGGGACTACGAGACGGCGCGCTACCTGGTCATGGCCACGAAGAATGGCGTCGTCAAGAAGACGCCATTCTCCGATTACGACTCACGCCAGTCGACGCTCATCGCCATCAAGCTCCAGGACAACGACGAAGTCGTGGCGGTGCGCACCACCAACGGCGAGAACGACCTCTTGTTGTTCACCGAGCAGGGGATGGGCATCCGGTTCGCAGAGACCGATCTGCGGCCGATGGGTCGCGCCACTCAGGGGGTGCGTGGCATCAGGCTGCGTGACGGCGATCGGGTGGTCGGCGCCGCCTCGAACACCGACGGAGACGAGGTGGTGATCCTCACCTCCGGCGGATACGGCAAACGCACACGGATGGAGGAGTTCCGTTCGCAGAAGCGCGGCGGCATCGGTGTCAAGGCCATCAAGCTGACCCGGGTCCGTGGTGTCATCGTCGGCGCCCGTGCCGTGAGCGCCGACATGGAGCTCTTTGTCATCTCGTCCGACGGCATCGCCATCCGGACTCCCGTCAAACAGATCAGCCGGCAGAAGCGAGAAGCGAGCGGCGTGAAGGTGATGAACGTCGGAGCCGACGAACACATCGCTGCCTTCGCCATCGTCATGCAGGAGGAGGACGAAGCGTGAGCCGGGAACCGATCCGGCCAAGGCGACGTTGTGCTTGCTGTGCGGTCGGTGGTCTTGGCGCGACCGGCAGGTACACTCGACCCGACCCGGTAAGGAGTTGACGCAGATGGCGTCAGTCAGACGAGTCCGGCGGATCATCCGCAAGATAGATCCGTGGACAGTCCTCAAAGTCTCGTTCGTGTTCTACGCGGTGATGGCACTCGGCCTCGTGCTCGGCGCGATCATCTTCTGGTCGTTCGTATCGGCGGCCGGATACCCGGATTCGATCGAGAACTTCCTCGCCGGTATCTCCATTTGGGACGCAGGCGAATCGCCGCTGGTGCCCGAGAACGAGTTCTTGTTCCGGCTCGTCGTGTTCTTGTGTGTGGCGTGGACCGTGCTCATGACGGGACTCACCACCCTGGCAGCCGTGATGTACAACCTCATCTCGGACATCGTTGGCGGTCTCGAGGTGGTCGTGCTCGAAGAGACGATGAACGTCCCACAGGCGGCCGCGCCGGTTCGACCGGTTCGCCAGGTGCAATCTTGGCAGACACCACCCCCCGCCTCGAAGACGCCCGAGCCCTCCACGGACACCGACGAGAAACTCGACCAGGTCGACCTGCCCACGGAGGTCAGTCCCAGGGTCACCTCGACAGCCTCGCAGCAAGGCTCCTAGCCAGCCGCTTCGGCGACGACCACACCCAGCCACGTGATCGCTTCGAAATAGGCGACCGCCACGTCCTTCGGCTCGACGACACGGCCATCCCGATCGGGCATGGCCAGTACTCCGGCCGCCAAACACGCTGCGGCCAAGAAGTCCGGCTCGTCGAGCACCGCCAAGCGGCCGCCGTCGGCGAGATCTATCACCGCAGCAGCCAACACGTGGCCGGACCGAGCCTGCAGCACACCGTCGTCGCTGCGCACGGCGTAGCGTCGCCCGATCGGCGACGGATAATCGACCTTGATGCGGCCCGAACGCCCCCCGGGTAGAGCGGTAGCCAACCGCGCGACCCTCGAACCCACCGCCTCGGCGAGTGCGTCGGCCAACCCGTCGAGCGACGCCCGATGCAGGCCAGGAACCGTCTGACGTCCGGCACTGACGACCTGAGCACCGCGCGACGCCGCAATGGCAGCTTCGTCACCTGCCTCGATCACCACGTAGATGTCGGCCTGACGGGTGGACTCGGCCCAATAACCGACCGAGTCGACGCGGGGATGCGCCTGAATGACCTTGCCGACCCGACGAAGCAGCGGCTCGTTCGGGGCGAGCGCGATGTTCACTCGGAGCGGTCTCCGTAGGGGCGCAACGGATCGACCGGCTTCCAGATGCCGTCGGGCGTGGTCGCATCGAGCTTGCGTTGTTTCTGCATCACGGCGGCCACGGCCGCCGCAATGGCTCCAAAAAAGAACAGTTTCTTGAGCTTCATGTCGCGATTCTACGCGTCCGCGCACCGTGTGGGCCGAGTGTCCAAAAATGGGTCCGGCGACCCATGGCCCCTCACGCTGAGTGGGGTTATGGTCGAAGCACGAGTACGGCACTCGGACACGTTGATGAGGAGATTGAGCTCGCAGCTCTGCTGGCTCTTCCCACAGTCCCCTCCCTACAACGTCCGGGTCGTACGCCAGGGGAGTGAGCCCGGGTCCATGCGACCCGGGTTTCACATTCACACCCGTTCCTGCCACAACTCCGATGAGATGGTCGTCTTCTCGCATGCGGCTCTGAACGTGCTGTGCGCCTCGACGTCCGCGACGAACCGATCCCAGTCTTCTCCCGAGAAGAACCAGGTACTCCACGATTCGCCCGATTCCGGGTCGAAGGTGAGCTCGCACTGCAGCTGCTCGTAGTAAGCGTGTCCGCCGTTCGGATCGAGTCGCTCGAACTGGCGTGTGAGCCCGACCGTGAAGAGCGGAACGCCGCTGAAACTGTATGTGCCGGCCTGGAACAACACCCCGTCGGAAGCCGTGTCGGTGACGGGCCGTCTCGCGAAGTCACAGAACACACGCCAGGCGGTTGCCATCGACAAAGCCGGCGTCCCCACACCATGGGGTGCCAGGATCGCGTGCAGCTCCGCTTCGGCTTCTGCGATACGCACGGTTGAACGCTACCGAGCGCGTGAGGATTCGTCCGACAGAGTTGGAGTGCCACCAGACGGGTTCCAGAGCTGGATCGGTCGCAAGGGAACCCTGGGGTGGCGCGCGGTGCAGTGGGTGGGCCTACCTGGATTTGAACCAGGGACCTCTTCCTTATCAGGGAAGCGCTCTAACCAAGCTGAGCTATAGGCCCGTGCGGAGCGGGATTGTATCAGGCGCCCCGGAACGACACCAAGGCGAAACAACTGCGCCGACCGGACGTGCCCAACCAACCGGTGTGGCAAGGTGATGGGCATGGACGCACACGATTGGGACGAGCGGTACCGAACCAAACCGCTGGTCTGGAGCGCCGAACCCAACCAGTTCCTCCGTGAACGAATCGCCGGCCTACCAGTCGGTCGTGCGCTCGATCTCGCCACCGGCGAAGGCCGGAACGCTCTGTGGCTCGCCTCACAGGGATGGGACGTCACCGCCGTGGACTTCTCGCCCGTCGGGCTCGACAAAGCCAGGGCGTTGGCCGCCCACCAGAACCTCGATGTCGACTGGGTACTCGCCGATCTCACCACCTGGAAACCGCCGGACCGGTACGACCTCGTCCTCGTGTTCTACCTCCACGTGCCCGGCGAACACCTCGCGAGGATCCACACCACGGCCGCCGCCGCCGTGGCACCCGGAGGACGCCTCATCATCGTCGGACACGACCTCGACAACCTCACCCACGGATCCGGCGGACCCCAATCACCCGACGTGCTCCACACCGTAGACTCGCTCACCGCCGCGGCCGCCGACCTCGACGTCATCGAAGCGCGCCAGGTCGAACGCCCCACCGAAGCCGGCACCGCCCTCGACACCATCCTCGTTGCCGACCGTTCCGAAACCTGACGTACAATGGCGCCCCATATGGGGCTGTAGCTCAGTTGGCAGAGCACCTGGTTTGCAACCAGGGGGTCAGGGGTTCAAATCCCCTCAGCTCCACTGAGAACCGAAACGAACCCCGGCCGACGGCCGGGGTTTCGTCTCGGCTTCCCGGCAAAGCCGGGAAGGAACCATCCCTGAGGACGCCCGATGGGGCGTCCGGGGTTCGCGGTCACATGGGGCGGGCCCTTCGGTCCCGCCGTGCAGTTCGCTTCGCGAACTGCGGACGGACTGCGAAGCAGTCCGCCTCAGCTCCACGGAGAACCGAATCGAACCCCAGCCGACGGCCGGGGTTTCGTCTCGGCTTCCCGGCAAAAGCCGGGAAGGAACTATCCCTGAGGACGGCCCTTCGGGACCGTCCGGGGTTCGCGGTCACATGGGGCGGGCCCTTCGGTCCCGCCGTGCAGTTCGCTTCGCGAACTGCGGACGGACTGCGAAGCAGTCCGCCTCGGTGCCGACGAAGCCGTGGTTTCTCGTGTCCGATAGTCGCCCCGC